>NZ_JALAHD010000308.1 GCF_022712095.1 Chryseobacterium sp.
AATTCACTATAAAAATTGGAAAAAGGCTTTCCATAAAACTGAGTTTTATTAGGAATTATTGAATTTAGTTTAGGAGTTACATCATTATAAAAGTTAATATAATCGGTCGTTGTTTGAGCTTTACTATAATTTATTAATAGTAAACTTAATAAGAATATTGCTTTAGTTATTAATAATTTTTTCATTGTTTATAAATTTTTTTAATTAGGGACATTTTGAGACTATCGCTTTTCCGTCTGATATACCATTAACTTTTGTAATTTCTTGAATAGAAGTATTTATAGCTTTCAGGTTTCCACTAGAATCTGCTTTTGCTAAACTTACCCCTGAATTGAATTTATCCAACATATGTGCCATAGCTACAGCACTTTTATCATAATACTCTCCTGAGGTATTTCCTGATGAATCATAGCCATACATATATTTCATATCTTGAAAATCTTCACCAAGCTCACTTCTAAATTTGATGTCATGAGTAACTGGATCGTAGTTCTCACTTCTAGGATATTGTGCTAAAAAAGCCGCTGCAAGTGTAGGATCAGTAATTATTAGGGTATAAATCTCGGTGGTACCATTCGATATGCCATATATAAAACTATAACGGAAATTAGGAAAATCTACTATTCTTTCGAGCAGGGAATAGAGATCTCCCGCAGATGGATGTCCTGAAGCTCCCGCATGGGAATGTCCTGTGCCTACCGGAGGACTTGTCAATTGATCAGTAGGGGAAGCTACAGAGCTGGGAGTTCCTTCTTTTGGAGCTGTTATCTCAATTCCTCCATCGGCGCTTTGTCCAATTCCAACTCCAAACTCATTCGTTTCCTGAACCTTGCTTTTTAATATCGCATCCATTTTTTGTTGTCCTGCAGAACTTTGTAGTATTTTATTTGCCTTGGATACTCCTGAAAAGGCTTTTAAGCAGCGCTCATCTCCCAAATCGGGAGCACCACCGCCTCCACCATCAAGATTACTATCAATACAGTTTTGATAAATAGAACATCCGCCGGAAGTTCCACCGCCCCCGCCGGGAGGTAATCCTGTTCCATTACCCGGCTTTGGAATAGTAATAGTTACTCCGGGAATGTCACATGGATCAAGTCCATCAAAACCACATCCGGATTTATTAAGCCTGTTATTATTGATGGTACTTTTTACATACTCTGCTTTAAACAGATCGAAAATTTCCCGATAATTCTTTTCAGAAGAAGCCATTTCATAATACTCTACAATGGTTTTGTTTTCTCTTAGAGCCGCAACCATTATACCACCCACCTGATAATTCCTTATTAATGGGAAAAGAACATACTTTTCACCCTCGTGAGTGGTAAATTCCTGTGAACGGATATTGAACTCGATATATTCCGTTGATACGGCTTCCGATTTGCCTAAAGACCTTTTCATAGTCTTTGCCGTATGGCTTACACTGTAAAGACTGTCGTATCTTTCCATCAGGGTTTTAAAACCGTTTGCATAATTGATTGTTTGGCTATCCTGTGCAGAAAATACCAGAAACTGATTGGAGGTGTATTTTTCATCCTGACTTTTAAAATAGTCATCCTCAGAGCTACAGGAATGTAAGGCGCTTAGGCCTATGGTTATAGAAAATAACCAGAGAGATAAATTTTTCTTCATATTAATAGCAAGTGTTTTTAGTAAGGTAAATATAATTCATTTTGTAGGGATTAAAATGATGTTGTCAATTTTTTTTCAGGTTTTAATGCTCTTTAGTTTATAATAGGCTGTTATATCATCCCCAGCATGGACATAGCTGATTTGAATTTATCTTTCAGCTCCCATCATCTTAACCGTTCTCAGTGGGTTTTTCCGTTCCTTTCCATAATGAGATATGCAGCATCCAGCATTTTGGTCAGATGAATATACGGGCTTATCATATTCCTTTCCGGCAGATGATCATACATTCCCAATGAGAGGTAGACCATCCCCGAAATAAAATAATCAAATTCCCTGACGCTGTATTCTCTGAATGCTTTTTTAAAAACCAGCAGGGGATTTTGGTATTCTTTCTCGGAAAGCAGTCCAAAAGCCAGCGGAGAAACCTCTTCCAGGCGGGTATTGGCAGTCCATTTCTTTTTCTCCAGTGCCAGCAGGTAACCTGCACGGATGAACGAGCGCATAGCCTGGTGAAAATGAAGGAGGACGGACGGGTACTCTTTTATCCAGCTGTTTCTGTCGACAGCATAATGCATAATGTTGTTTAGGAGCTCTTTGGATGCGGTAATGTCATTAAGCAAAAAATAGGTTTCCATTTGTTGTAAACCGCAAGGCTTCCGGTTATCTTTCCCAAAGCGGGACTGAAAGTCTGTTCTGTTTTTTTTCATGAGTTTGTGTTTTAATAAGGTGATTTTGTAAATATTTTTATCCTTTGTTTTTATTGAATAGGGCACAGCTGTAAATACATCACGAAAACTTCATGACAGCGGTATAAGCTGAACCATATTTTAAGTATTACGGGTTAGATAGTATTTGTTTTTCGTTTTCTGATTTTTACTGGGGTAAAGGAGGAAGTCCGCCTGAACTTCCTGCCTATACAAACCCAATGAATATGATATAATTTGTGTTTTTCTAAAAGCCCTGAAGCCTCAATGGATTGTACACCCCATTGTACCTTATCATGATACTTTATGTTGTAAAGCAGGCTTAGAAAAAGATGATTGTAGAAGAGCAGAACGGCATGAAAATAAAATGGCATGGACTCTACAATATCTGTAATAGGGGTACTGGTATAACCTTGCAACAGATAAGAGAGCCCACGCCTAGGTCGTGAGCTTCATACTTATCATCTTGTTGCTTTAAAAATTACCAGTTTTCTATTACAAGATTCTAAGCAATAGCTTCTATTATTCTTTGAAGTATCGCAAAATTACTCTAATGAGTAATCTCTTCCAAATATAATAAAAATATTAAATATTACCGAATTCGGTAATGATAATTTTTGTTAATAATTACAATTTGCACTAAATAGTGTGATTATGAACGAGTTTAAGACGGATGAAATTAAAAAAATGGTCTCAGAAAAAATAAAAGAAATAAAAGGAGAAACCCCTTATTCTAAGATTTCTGAAAGATGTAATGTTACATCTGCAAGAATCAGTGATGTTGCCAATAACAAGATTGATTGCCAACTCAGTACTTTCATTGAAATTGCAACCGGACTGAGAATACATCCTAAAGAATTATTTGATATCGTCTTTGATTTTGAAGAATATTATTCTGAATTAGATAAATAAACCAAGCTCCAAAGTCTTCGCATTTGGGTTCATCTTATTG
>NZ_JALAHD010000309.1 GCF_022712095.1 Chryseobacterium sp.
AAATTAGAAGAAGGTATATGATCAAAATTGTTTTATCTTTAAGGACTTTCAGATATTGGAGTAAAAAAGTGTTTACAATTTTTTTGTAAACACCCCTTAAAAAATATATAATGATTAAATGTTTTTTATTTCTCGATTTCCAGATGAATGGAATTGAGTCTTAACGAGTTAAGAATTACAGATAAAGAACTGAAACTCATTGCTGCTGCTGCGATCATTGGAGATAAGAGTATTCCGAAGAAAGGATATAGCAGGCCTGCTGCAATGGGAACCCCTAATACATTATAAATAAAAGCGAAAAACAGATTTTCTTTAATGTTTCTAAGCAGTTTTTCACTCAGGATTTTTGCTTTAGCAACCCCAAGAATATCACCTTTTAGTAATGTTATTTCTGAGCTTTCGATAGCTACATCCGTTCCTGTTCCCATAGCAATACCTATATTGGCCTGAGCAAGTGCAGGTGAATCATTAATACCATCTCCGGTCATAGCAACAATCTTACCTTCTTTTTGCAGTTTTTTCACTTCATTAAGTTTATCCTCAGGAAGGCAATTGGCTTTATAATGTTTAATTCCTAATTCATCAGCTACTGCTTTGGCTGTATGTTCATTATCTCCAGTCATCATAATAATGTCTATGCCTTCGTGAATTAGTTGTTCGATAGCCTTTTTAGAAGTCTCTTTTATTTTATCGGTAAAACTGATAAAGCCTAGAGCTTTATTACCCTCTCCAATATAAGAAACAGTATGCGCTTTTTGCTGAGCCTCTGTAGCTCTTTGTTTAAGGTTTTCAGAAATAGAGATGTTATAAGAGTGTAGTAGGTTCTCATTTCCCAGATATACTGTTTTTCCCTGAATATTTCCTTTGATACCTTTCCCTGATACATTTTCAAAGTTTTCTACTTTCTCAGGGGAGATATTCCTTTCTTTAGCTTTATTGATGACTGCACTGGATAAAGGATGTTCAGAGTTTTGATTAAGTGAGAGTGCAAGTTTCAAGACAAGCTCTTGGTTTTCTTTATCAATAGCTTCAATATGTTCTACTGATGGTTTTCCTTCCGTTAAGGTTCCTGTTTTATCAGTGATTAGAACATTTACTTTGTTCATTTGTTCCAAAGCTTCAGCATTTTTAACAAGAATACCATTTTTAGCACCTTTTCCTATACCTACCATTAAAGACATAGGGGTAGCTAAGCCTAATGCACATGGACATGCTACAATAAGAACAGCAACGGCATTAACAAAAGCAAATAAAGTCTTTTTTCCTTCCGGTCCGAATAACTGCCATAGAAAAAAGGTGAGAACAGCGATAACAATAACGGTCGGAACAAATATTTTAGATACTTTGTCGGTAAGTTTCTGAATGGGAGCTTTGCTTCTGCTGGCGTCATTCACCATCTTGATAATCTGAGATAGTAAAGTTTCATTACCTACTTTTTCAGCTTTCATGATGAATACTTGGTTTCCGTTAAGGGTTCCTGAAGAAACTTTATCATCCTGATTTTTTGTAACGGGAATAGGTTCCCCAGTGATCATACTTTCGTCCACTATAGAATTTCCTTCTACAATTTTGCCGTCAACAGGGATTTTTTCTCCCGGTTTTACTTTTAATAGATCCCCTATCTTTATTTCTGAAAGATCCACTTTTTTTTCTTCTCCATTAATCATGAGGTTAGCTTCGTCAGGAGACAGGTTGATCAGCTCCCTTATAGCATTTCCGGTTTTCTTATGAGCTGCAGCCTCCATTAATTGTCCTAAAATGACAAGAGTAAGAATTACACATACAGCTTCAAAGTATAAAGGAGCTTCCTGGCCGTGTCCCTGTATTTCCTGAGGAATAATTCCAGGAAAAACTAAGGCAACAATACTGAAAATAAATGCTGCTGCAACCCCCAGGGCAATAAGACTGAACATATTTAAGTTCCATGTTTTGAAAGAAATCCAGCCTCTTTTCATTAGAAACCAGCCGGCATAAAATAAAACAGGAATAGTAAATACCAGTTCCATAACCCCTTGTACAGTATGAGAAAACGGAAAGTTAATAAACATTCCTCCCATAGCAAGAAAAACTACAGATATGGTAAATAGTGCAGAAATGATGAGCTTTCTTTTAAGAATATTATAAGTTTCATCATCGTCATCATCTTTATCAGGTATTCTGACGAGGTCCATTCCGCAGATAGGACAGCTTCCCGGTTCATCTCTTATGATTTCAGGGTGCATTGGACATGTATATTTAGCTGTCTTCTTCTCTGGATATTTAACCAGGTCCATTCCGCAAACCGGGCATCCTACATTGCTGTCATAGGTTTTATCACCTTCACAATACATGGGACAATAATATTTCCCCGCCCTGTCATCAGTTATTTTAGGATTTTCATGCTGGTGAGTGTGAGAATGTTGATGTACATGCCCGGAACCTGAATTCTTCACCCTGTCTTTTGTAATTTGTTCCAAATGCATATGACACACGGGACAGTCTCCTTTTTCGTCATATATCTTATCCCCTTCACAAAACATAGGACAATAATATTTTCCTATATTATCTTTAAAATTTTCAGGTAGATTCTGAGATGAGTAAACAGGTTTATGATTAGGGTCTTTCGCTAATTTTTCTTCAATAGGTACCAGATACATATTGCATACAGGACATCTTTCCCCTTGCTTGAAATACACTTTATCTCCTTCGCACTCCATAGGGCAATAATATACGGAAGAAGGTGAAACGCGATCCTGTGGTTTTATAAAATCAGCTGTAACTGCAGTAGGGTCATTTAATTTATAGTTGCCTATTTCTGAAAGGGCTTTATTAAGAACAGCAAGTTCAATCTCCTTATCTGTAGTAATGGTAGCAATATTATCTTCTAAATTAACATCTGCGCGAATGCCTTCAATACTATTCAGCTTTTCTGAGATTTTTTTCTGGCAGCCGGAACAGGTCATACCCTGTATTTTATATTTTTGTTCCATAATCCTAAATTTATAGTACAAATTTCCAAAATGAAAAAATTTACTTGTTATAAATTTAAGGAGATTAGTTATATAATTTTAGAAATTAGGATCATTATATCTCTGATAACGAAAATCAGATACTATCCAGGGGCTTTCTGTTGTGGATTTTGAGCTTTTTGAACTCGGTAGGAGTGAAGCCTGTGATATTCCTGAATTGAGAAGATAAATGTTGTACACTTTTATATCCTAATTTTCCGGCAATTTCTGTAAGGTTAAATTCATTATATAAAAGGAGTTCTTTTACTTTTTCAATTTTTTGAAGAATAAAGAACTGTTCCAGTGTAATGTTTTCATTGTGTGAAAAAGTTTTGGAGAGAGAACTGTAATCCTTATGAAGGTTTGAGCTTAAAAATTCTGATAATAAAAAATTATCAGCAATGTCAAGTTCACTGATTTTTAAGACGATCATATTCTTGATTTTTTCTATCAGCTGATGAGCAGAGTCTTTAATTCTTTCAAATCCGATCTCTTTCAATTTTGTTTCCAGTAAATCAAGACTATTTTCAGACAAATCAGATTCGGTTTCTATTTCTCCAAGTTTAATAGATTTTATATCAATATAGGCCTCCTTGAAAATATTTTCAACAGCGGTAATACATCTGTTACAGACCATATTTTTTATAAAAATCTTCATGAGCGACTGTTTAATCTGTCTTTTACAAATTCTACCTGCGTTTTACCATGAGGAGATGGATTTCCATCTTCATCCAGATTAACCATTACAATTTTATCAACCGTAATAATGGTTTGATGAGTCATTTTATTTCTTACTTCACACTGTAAAGTGATGGATGATGATCCGAATTTTAAAACTTCGATTCCTATTTCTATGATATCACCCTGCTTTGCCGAGCTTATAAAATTAATTTCCGAAATAAATTTGGTGACTACTTTTGTATTTTCCAGTTGTATGATGGCATAAAGAGCTGCTTCTTCATCAATCCATTGTAATAATCGACCTCCAAATAGAGAATGGTTAGGATTCAGATCTTCTGGTTTTACCCATTTTCTTGTATGATAATTCATGTTCTTTTTATTTGTCAGCAAATTTAG
>NZ_JALAHD010000310.1 GCF_022712095.1 Chryseobacterium sp.
GTTATACCCAAAAAGATGAAGAAAATGATTATTATTAATAATGACATTATATTCAATTATGATTTATTTAAGAATACTGTTCCCAATCTTAAATGAAATATCATGATTTGTAAAATAAAAGTGATTAACTTTCAAAACCCTGCATTATATCACAGACTTTTGAATTCATTATTGAAACATTATTACCCTGCTGAATATAATTATTTTATAAATATTCCAACAGTTTCGAAATTTCAAAAAATAAAGAACATTATCTAAATTTTATTGTATATAAAGACAGCTTCCCCTGCATCAATAAAAAATATTTCTCCCAACAAAACATCAAAGCCCTGCTTTTACAGTTAACATAATTCGCTCTCATTTTCATGAAAATATCAGTCATCATTCCTGTTTATAATGCCGAAAAATATATTACCCAAGCAGTTGAATCCGCATTACAATTTGAAGAAGTACATGAGGTTATTCTAGTTGAGGACCAATCTCCTGACAATGCACTTCAAGTATGCCAGCAATTAGCAAAAAAACATACAAGAGTTAAACTTTTCCAGCATCCTGATAAAGGAAATCATGGTGCAGGTGCCACAAGAAATCTTGGCATGGAAAAGGTCACTGGAGATTTCATTGCATTTTTGGATGCCGATGATTATTATTGCCCTAATCGTTTTGATGCAGAAAAAGAATTATTCACAAATGAAGATGTCGATGGAGTGTACGGGGCCATAGGAGTACACTATTATTCTGATAAGGCTAAAAATCAATATTATAAATTATTTCAGGATCGATTAACTACTGTTTATCAGCAGCATCCTCCACAAAATGTATTCCCCGGACTGATTGGGCTAAAGGGGAGTTTCGGACTATTCAGTCTTGATGCTCTAACTATACGTACAAGCGCTTTATCTAAAATAAAAACTTATTTTAAAACTCATCTCAGATTACATCAGGATACTGAATTTTTATTCCGCCTTTCCTATTATCTCCGTTTACATTCTGGAATTCTTGATAAGGCAGTTTCCATGAGAGGAGTTCATGAAAACAACAGAATAACACAGGTAGATTCTGGAAAAATAAAACCTGCTTCCACAAGAGTTCTGTTATGGGAAGAGGTTAATAATTGGGCTCAAAATGAAGCAATAATAATCGACGACTTAAAGCTTCACATTCAAAGAGTATACCGCAGTTTTTTAATTGCAAATCAACCTTCCTTATTAAAAAAATGGAAAATGGTCATAAAGTACTTTTTTATTGACTATAAAAGTATTCGTTCGGGATTATACAATATTAATTTCAGAAAGGAATTATTTAAAATATACTAAACCCTGCTAAAAAAGTTAGTTTGAATATTTTGGCAGAGTTTAAATACCTTTATTTTATAAATACTCCGACATATTTTCCTTCAAACTCAACGACCGTTGTCTCAATATGATGGCTTTCACAAAAGTCCTGATAAGCCGAATTATCTCCAATATCATCACTTATAAAAACACCGCCTTTTCTCAAGTGTGCGTACAATTCTTTATAAGCCCACATCCTTCCATTATAACTCTTATCAGAATCATAGTGAACAACATCAAAAATTTTATTTTCAGCAAAGATTTTAGGTAAGGATTCTCTATCAGCATATCTGAATAGTTTCCATTTACTTTTAAACTTCTCCGGTATGACATATCCTACATATTCATCGCTATCCTGACCAAGATAAGGCATATCAGAACTAAACAATGTCCCAGTATGCTGATCCAGATACAGCAAAGAAGCTAAAGACGACCATCCGTAAGCGACTCCTGTCTCAAGAACATTTTTAGCCTTGGTATAAACACAGGAATAATATATAAGCTCCAACGCTCCGGCTCCTCCCATTTTAACAGGACATTCTTCTTCCCTTTTTTTTGCACTTACCAATACGTCTTTAAAGTTTGTCTGAAAATGATTGTCTAAACCAAAAAGCCGGATAATGGCTTCTTCCTGTGAAATCGCCTTAGATGCAGCCCATACAAGTGTCTTATCTTTTCCTTTAAAAGCATTGCTCCTATTAAAGGTATTTTTAATAATTTTCCTTCCTAATTCAGGATACAGGTCCGGCCTTTTAATATATCCAAGAAAAGTTTTAAATACTCTTACTATTTCACTCATTTGTTTTTTTTAATTAAACAAATTTAATTTTTTTTTATTAAAAATTTGTAAAAACAAATTATCTTTGTTCTTCACTCATGTTCGAAAGAAAATAAAATCCAAAATATGTTTCATGAAATTTTTGAAAAACTTCAAAGGAAAAGTCAGATTTCATTACTAAATAAGCACCCTAATGTTTTTTTTAAAAATATCAGATTAGGTACTGATAACCGATTCATCTTACATCCTGATCTTAAAAATGTTAGTATAGGTGATTCTGTCAGTTTTCGAAACTATGTTCATGTTCTGGTACAGAAGAATGCCTGTCTCGAGCTGGGAAACAATTTTTTTATGAATAACTTTTGCTCCATCAATTGTCTCGACAACATATCAATTGGCGAAAATACATTATTTGGCGAAAATGTAAAGTTATATGATCATAACCATGCATATCAGACTTCCCCCGAATTCAAAGTTTTTCATTCCGAGTTTTCCACAGCTCCAATCAGAATTGGAAAAAACTGTTGGTTAGGAACGAATGTAACCGTTTTAAAAGGAGTTACAATAGGAGATAATTGTATTATTGGAGCCGGGTGTACTATTTATAAAGATATTCCAGCCAATACCACAGTCGTTAATAAACAAGAATTAATTTTTAAGCATCAGTAATGAAATTCTCTGTTCTTATTGCTCACTATAATAATGCAAGGTTTTTTAAAGCTTGCTATGATTCTTTATTACAACAGACCTATAAAGATTGGGAAGCTATTATTTTAGATGACGCATCCAGTGAAAATGAGAAAAGGGATATATTAGATATAATTTCAGGGGATATCCGATTTAAGTTTTTTGAAAACGAAAAAAACTCAGGAGTGGGAGTCACTAAAAGCAAACTTATAGAACTTGCGACAGGTGAAATCTGTGGCTTTTTAGATCCTGATGACGCCTTAGCTCCCACTGCAATCGAGCACTCCATAAAGATTTTTCAATCTAAAAAGAAGGTAGTCATTACATATTCAAGATTTATGACATGTGATGAGAACCTGCAATCTATAGCCCCTTCTAAATTAGCAAGGCAGGTACAGAATAATGATCCTTTTTTCTTTAATTATCCTATCCAGATTTCGCATTTTGTTAATTTCAGAAAAAATATTTACGAACAAACAGAAAAAATGGATTCCAGTTTAAAAATTGGAGAAGATCAGGATTTATATCTTAAGCTTTATGAAAAAGGAAAAGTATATTTCATTGATGAAATTAATTATTTTTATCGAACTCATAAAGGAGGGATTTCTCAATATCAAAATAAAAAACAATCTTATGACTACTTTGCACAAGTCATTTTTAACGCCATGAAGCGGAGAAAACTAAAGGTTATTAACGGTTGTAAAGTTCCAGAGGAATTCACTCGTACCGAAGATATATTTCTCCTTCTTGATTATCAAAATAAACTTCCATTTAGAATAAAGAAAAAAATTCAAATTACCTTAGAATCAATTTTTGGCTAATGTCTAACAATAAAAAAATAAAAGTTCTTTTCAGGCATCGTTTCATGGAAATGGGAGGAGTTGAAAAAGTTGTCTTAAGTATGGTCAATAATCTTGATCCGGAAAAATTCGATATTACAGTGTGTTTGACTATGAATCAGGGAGAGTTACGTGATGAGTTCCCCAAACACATACGCAAAGTATATCTTGTAAACGGAAAAGAAGATTTATCTAAAAACCCGTTCATTCAAAAAATTCAGCTCGCAAGAAGAAAATTGAAACTTATAAAAGCCGAAAAAGACTCCAAAATAGCAGATAAGATATTAAAGGAAAAATATGATGTGGAAATTGCTCCCTCCTATTCTACCTTTTCAATGGTTCTCAACTCAAGTAACAAGGATTCAAAAAAGATAGGATGGTTTCATTCTGATATTACCGTACCTAAATTCCAGCCCCTTATTCCACAGGTATTGGAACAGATTCCTCGTTTTGATTATTTTATTTTTGGTTCACAACAGACAAAAGATATTTTTGTAAAAACATATCCTGATTTCAATTTACCAGAGAATCAGGTGATATTAAATGCAATTCCTATTGAGGAATTAAAAAAGAAAGCTGCAGAGTTCACTCCTGAACGTCCGAAAGTTCCTACCTTTGTTTCGGTAGCAAGATTACACAGCAGAAAGGGATTTCACAAACTTATGGAAGCTCATGCAAAATTAATGAATGAAGGTTTTGCTCATCATATAACAGTAATCGGAGACGGAGAAGAAAAAGAAAGGTTAAAAATACAGGCTAAAAATTTGAATGTCACTGATAGTTTCGAACTCCTAGGGTCTCTTACCAACCCTTATCCCTATGTAAAGAATGCTGACTTTTTCATACTCTCTTCCGAATCTGAAGGCTGGCCTCTTATTATTGCAGAATCATTAATTCTCCAGAAACCTATTATTTCCACCAATGTGGGAGGAATCCCTGAAATGATTACTCATAAAAAAAATGGATATCTCATCAATTATGAAGTAGATGAAATGTATGAGGCAATGAAAGAATTTTTGACTAATCCGGAATTGGTCTCTGAAATCAAAGATAATCTAGTTAATATCGAAGATCAGTTCGATAATCAGAAAATATTTGATGCTGTTGAAAATATAATCCTAAAACTGGCCCAGCCATGATAATTTTATATAGAATCATATTAAAAATCCGTTCACTTTATGAGAGCATGGTAAAGCATATTACAATTAAAGTGGCTATTGATAACGGATTAAAAGTAGGTGACAATTTATATGTACAGGGAATCCCTAACTTCGGATCGGAGCCTTTCCTCATTGAAATGGGTGATAATGTAACCATCGCCGAAGGAGTTTCTTTTATCAATCACGGTGGAGACGGCCGGGTAACTAAAAGAATCGAAAAATATAAGGACGGAAGAACTTTCGGAAGAATAAAAATCGGTAATAACACTTTTATTGGAAAAGGAGCCGTTCTCTTACCCGGTGTTTCTATTGGAAACAACTGTATTGTAGGTTCGCTCAGTGTTGTAAGCAGCTCAGTTCCCGATAATACTATCTATGCAGGTGCCCCCGCCAAATTCATATGTACAATTGAACAATATGGTGATAAGTTATTAGCCAATAATACGGTTTATCCTCTTGAGCTGGAAAAAGACAGAAAACAACTGGAAGCATATCTTAAAAAACACCTTCCACATACTTATAAACCCGTAAAAAAATAAATGCCGAAAAAAAAGAAAATACTTATCCGTATAGGATCTTTGCGCCATGGAGGTGCTGAGAAAGTCCTTGTAACTTTTCTTAAAAATATTTCCCCGGATAAGTATGATGTTGATTTATTGATCAATCTCTATTCAGGAATATATATTAAAGAGGTTCCTTCATGGGTAAACGTTTACTACCTGATAAAAGGAGAAATGATCACTACTAATAAGCCCCATGAAATTCCTGTTAAAGCATACCGCGTTTTATACCAAAAGATGTTTCTCTGGTTCCCTTCCCTTCTTTACAGGTTCGTACTTAAAAATAAAAAATACGATGTTGAGCTGGCTGCCATACACGGAATGTATAAAGAAATATTGTCCAGCCCACAGAAAGATTCAAAAAAAATTATCTGGGTACAAAATGACATCTTTAATTTAAAAGAGTATACAAACGATGTTATCCGGCAATTTTTTAAATTTGACAAGATCCTTGTCATTTCCAATAAGCTACAGGAAAACATGCACAAACTGGCTCGTAATGATAAGGAAAAACAATCTGTAATCAAGATATTTAATCCCATAGACAAAAACGACACCCTGCAGAAAGCAAATGCTCCCATTGATGATTATCCTTTTGCAGAGGAGGACGGTATTCCCACTTTTGTTACAGTAGGAACCGTGTATCCTCAAAAAGGGTATGACAGACTTCTACATGTTCATAAAAAACTGATTGATGAAGGGTTAAAACATAATTTACTCATCATTGGAGACGGATATGATTTTGTCAATATCCA
The DNA here is from genome assembly GCF_022712095.1 of Chryseobacterium sp. Taxonomy (GTDB): domain Bacteria; phylum Bacteroidota; class Bacteroidia; order Flavobacteriales; family Weeksellaceae; genus Chryseobacterium. The sequence continues at coordinate 6,114 of NZ_JALAHD010000310.1, forward strand.
GGATTTGCTGAATAAACTTGAATTACAGAAAACAGCTAAAATGCTCGGTTTTAAGAGCAACCCTTATCCCTACCTGAAAAAGGCAGACTACTATGTAATGTCTTCGCGACATGAAGGTTTTCCCACCATCATCGCCGAAGCACTTATTCTTAACAAACCTATTTCAGCAACTGATATTTCAGGAATAAAGGACCTTTTACAGGACGGAAAATTAGGAACCATTACTCCTAATTCAGAAGAAGGAATTTATGAAGGAATGAAAAAGTTCCTGCTTCATCCTGAAATTGCTGAACAATATAAAAAAGAAATAGATCAAACAGAGTTGCCATTCGTCTTGGAAAGATCGGTGCAGCATCTGCAGGAAATAATTGATAATGTATAATGTTATGTCAGATTATTCTATTATCCAAAAAGATTTTTATCGGGAAAGCGGAAAATGGCTTTCAACATTGGAAATCTGGAAAAAGTGTATCAATCCGAATCTGCACTTTATATATGTTTTCAGAAAAGCAGGCAAGAATATACATAAACCTGTAATCGGAGTGTTCTGGAAGTTTATTCTAAGACATTATCAGATAAAATACGGCTACCAGATTTATCCTGAAACAGAAATCGGAGAGGGTTTTTATCTTGGGCATTGGGGAAGCCTTGTTATTAATCCCAATGCTAAGATTGGTAAAAACTGTAATATTGCACAGGGTGTTACCATCGGCCAGCAGAACCGGGGAAAAAATAAAGGATTTCCGGTAATTGGTGATGATGTATGGATTGGGACCAATGCAGTGATAGTAGGAGGTATTAATATTGAAAATAATGTATTAATAGCTCCCAATTCTTATGTAAATTTTGATGTACCCGCCAATTCCATAGTCATGGGAAACCCAGCTAAAATATATCCCAGTGAAGATGCCACTCACGGATATATTAACAATAGAGTCTAATATGGTCATTATTTTGAATTAATATTAAACTTTGTTAAAATAGATTGATTTTTCATCAAATATTTTATTTTTGCATAATTATTGATAGAATCTATTGTATTTGGAAATAATTTAAACGAAATAAATAATTTGTTCAACTTAAAATTCAAAATTTATGTCACAATCGTACGAAGTTATTTTCGAAAACAACAAGAAGTGGGTAGAATCTAAAATTGCAGACAACCCGGAATTCTTTCATGAATTAGCTAAAACTCAAAATCCTGATTATCTTTATATCGGATGTTCGGATAGTAGAGCTACTGCTGAGGAATTGATGGGAGCTAAACCGGGAGAGGTTTTTGTTCACAGAAACATCGCCAATGTGGTTAACACTTTAGATATGAGTTCCACAGCTGTTATTCAGTATGCTGTAGAACATCTCAAAGTAAAGCACATTATTGTTTGTGGACACTACAACTGTGGGGGTGTAAAAGCAGCGATGACCGCTCAGGATCTAGGATTAATGAATCCTTGGCTGAGAACTATTCGTGATGTGTACAGATTACACCAGGCAGAACTAGATTCTATCGAAGATGAAGGTAAACGTTATGACAGACTGGTTGAACTGAATGTTCAGGAGCAGTGTATTAACGTAGTAAAAATGGCCTGTGTACAGGAAAGATACATTTTAGAAGAGTATCCGATCGTACATGGCTGGGTGTTCGACCTCAGAACAGGTAGAATTATTGACCTGGAAATCGACTTCGAAAAAGTCCTAAAAGATATCCAGAAAATCTATAATCTTACAGAATCTGACTGGGTTATGAGCAGAAAGAAATAATAATCTTTCTAAAAAAAGAATGTAAATGAAACTCTGGAGCATTATTACATTGATGGTTTTCCTAAACTTTACAGCACTGCCGAGTATTGCTGCAGTTGCTGGTTGGGATCTCCTTCAGACCAATGTAATAGTCAATGAAGAAGAACCACATTCTCACTCCTCATCTTTTGTTGTCTATGAAAAGGCACTTCCAAAAGCTTTAGATGTTTATGACTATCTTAAGTTTTTCGAGCCGGATTTAGAAGGCAGATCTTTTGTGCTGATAGATGATTCTTTTCATCTGTCACCTTTTATCACTATATTTTCTCCTCCTCCGGAAGTTTAATTTTTAGGTATCAGCCTGTTTTTAACCTTAATGGTTATGAACAAAAATTCATGTCATTTTTGATATTGAATACATATACTTTACAATTAAATTTCCAATCTTTTATATCTGATGTTTATCAACAGACTCATTGGCTATACACACAGTTATTTTTCAAAAAAAGCATTATGAAAAAAACACATTCATTATTAGGAGGAATCAAGGAGAATTTCCCTTCAGGGCTTGTCGTATTTTTAGTGGCACTGCCTCTTTGTTTAGGAATCGCTTTAGCATCAGGTGCGCCACCGTTATCCGGAATCATTTCAGGGATTGTGGGAGGTCTGGTCGTAGGACTTCTTAGTAATTCTCATATTTCAGTATCAGGTCCTGCCGCAGGGTTAACGGCTATTGTTTTGACGGCTATTACAGACTTAGGTGCATTTGAACTTTTTCTTTGCGCAGGAATCATCGCTGGAGTTATTCAATTAATTCTGGGGTTCATAAGAGCGGGAAGTATCTCTAATTACTTCCCCAACAACGTTATTGAAGGAATGCTCGCTGCCATTGGTATCATTATTATTTTAAAACAAATTCCTCATGCCATCGGTTTCGATCAGGATTATGAAGGAAATCAGACTTTATTCAGTAATGGGATTAATTTTAGTTATTTTACAGAACTTATAGGAGCAATACATCCGGGAGCAATTATCGTAACTTTTGTCTCCATAGCAATCCTTTTGATTTGGGATAATGTAACGGCTCTTAAAAGGCTCAAAATGTTACCCGGAGCTTTGGTAGCTGTTGCAGCGGGTATACTTTTAAATGAAATTTTTAAAATGATGGGAAGCTCATTAGCTATTAGCCCGACACATTTGGTATCTCTCCCTGTACCCGAATCTTTAGATGATTTTAAAAATCTGATCACTATGCCAGATTTTAATGGATTCATGAATCCGAAGGTATGGATTGTAGGAGCTACTATTGCTATTGTAGCATCTATTGAAACACTATTATGTATTGAAGCATCAGACAGGCTGGATCAGCAGAGAAGAATTACAGATACTAATCTGGAATTAAGAGCCCAGGGAATCGGAAACATGGTAAGTTCATTCATCGGAGGTCTTCCTATGACTTCCGTAGTAGTAAGAAGTTCTGCAAATGCCAACGCAGGAGCTACATCTAAAGTTTCGGCAATGATTCATGGTGTTTTGCTTTTAGTCTGCGTACTTTCTATCCCGTTTATCCTTAATTTAATTCCTCTTGCTACATTGGCAGCCGTATTAATATTAGTAGGTTATAAACTGGCAAAACCTGCCACATTCAAACATTTCTGGCATTTGGGAAAATTTCAGTTCATTCCATTTGTTGCTACCGTTGTAGCTGTAGTTGCAACAGACTTATTGAAAGGAGTTGGAATAGGGTTAGCGATATCCATATTCTATGTACTTCAGGGAAATATGAAACGGGCTTATTATCTAAGCAGAGAAAAACTGGATAATGCAGATGGAATCAATATTAAGCTTGCAGAAGAAGTTTCTTTCTTAAACAAAGCAGCGATCAAAAAAACTTTAAAAAATATACGTCCTAATTCTTCTGTAACTATTGATGCAAGAGGAACTTCATATATTACTACCGATGTATTGGAAATGATACAGGATTTTGCCAATATAAGAGCTAAAGAAGAAGGGATTGATGTGGAATTGTTAGGATTTAGAACCTCATATAAGGACTATGCACGTGACCAGGATTCACATGTTCTGATTACTCATAAACGAGCTATGTAAAAGACTTCAGGAAGATTGGAAATACAATTAAAGTATATAATAAAGACCATCGTAATGATGGTCTTTTACATTTCATAATGGATGCCTTATTATTTTCCGTTAAATGAAGACATCGTATTATTGATTCCGGCAAAGACAAAAGACAGACAGGCTTTTGCAAATTTGTCGATACGTTCAGGAAGTTTTTCGGTTTCCTCTTCATTCCAGGTTCCCAATACATAGTCTATCTGTCTTCCTTCTGAAAAATCCGCTGAAATTCCAAAACGAATTCTTGGATAATTTTGGGTCTGTAATACTTCCTGTATATTTTTAAGTCCGTTGTGCCCGGCGTCCGAACCTTTCATTTTCATTCTTAAAGTCCCAAAGGGCAGCACAAGATCATCAGTGATGATCATTACATTTTCCAAAGGAATATTCTCTTTCTGCATCCAGTATTTCACCGCATTTCCAGAAAGATTCATATAGGTATCCGGTTTCAGAATAAGAACTTTTCTCCCTTTATACTTTCCTTCTGCCATCCATCCAAAGTTGGTAGTATTAAAAGATGTTTCCAAAATTTCTGCAATTTTATCAGCTACTTTAAATCCTATATTATGGCGGGTATTCTCATACTCTGCACCTTTATTCCCTAAACCGACAATTAAGTATTTCATTAGAAATTTTTTGTAAAATTAAGAGATAAAAATAAAAAACTCAATCTTTATAAGACTGAGTTTTAAATATTGTTAAAAATAGTTTCTTACAATGGTTTATAGATATAATTCACTCCGTATCCCTTCGTCATATAAGTCTGCGCGTCATAATTATAATCTGTAGAGAAAATGACAGGTGTAGGAATAGGCAATGTAAGATCCGTAACTGACATTCTCTTTGGATTATTCGGAGATAAAATAAAGCTTCTCAAATCATTGGTTTCAGTAGCTAAAAGTGAAGAAATCTTATACGCTGTAGGTAATAATGTATATGGACTGATCTGCGTATCATAGTTGATATACTCATATCCGTACTTAGTTACGGCAGCCCCCATTATTCCTCCTGCCATAGGACCATAGTGCCTTTCCACAGCGGAAATATTATCTCCTAAATATGTATAAGCTGTTTTAGAATAATTGGTATAGTCGAAAGGAGTTCCTGAAACATCCTCTCCTGTTCTCATGATTATTGAATCCAGCTTACTTGTAGATGCACTGTATTTGATATTGTAAAGAGTTTTTGTTTTTCTTAAAAGAGTCTGCGCTCCTGGTGTAGTAGACGGAGGAACAGGATCAGGTCTTCTGAAAATACTGCGGTTTTCTGAAATAGATTCTAATCTTCCGGTACCATTATAGGTAAATAACTGCGTATAAGAAACACTATCTTTATCCAGATTTCCATTACCATCCAGATCAAGAAAGCCGTTAAAAGTAATTTTACTTACCTTATCTCCGCTATACATCACATCTGTAATTGAAGCACTATCTGTAATAACTTTGGATAAAAGCAAACCATTATAATGATATTCCGCTATAGTATCAGAATCAGTAATTTCTCTGTATAAAGCTCTAGGCCCATTCAAGCCTCCGGTATTGTTAAAGTCTAATAATGGGCTTCCATCCTCATCCAGCATGTCCTTACAAGAATGTATAGAAGAAAAACCCGCCAATAATAAAATAAAATAGAAAAGTTGCTTCATTCTCTTAGTGATTATTTATTTTTCCACAAATATAATTTTTTTTTAAATAAAA
>NZ_JALAHD010000311.1 GCF_022712095.1 Chryseobacterium sp.
TAATTATTAAAAAATCCTTATTTTTGCAAACTATAATTTACAATTAATATGTTTAATAGTTTACAGGATAAATTAGATAAAGCACTTCATAATATTTCCGGACGTGGAAAAATCACAGAAATCAATGTTGCGGAGACCGTAAAAGAAATTCGTAGAGCATTGGTAGATGCCGATGTTAACTATAAAGTAGCTAAAGATCTTACTAAAAGAGTTCAGGATAAAGCACTAGGAGAAAATGTTCTCACTTCTTTAACGCCGGGACAATTGATGACTAAAATTGTTCATGATGAATTAGTTGATCTTATGGGGGGATCTCAGGAAGGAATCAATCTTTCGGGAAAACCCACTATTATTCTTATTGCCGGGCTTCAGGGGTCGGGTAAAACAACTTTCTCAGGAAAACTAGCGAACTATTTAAAAACTAAAAAGAATAAAAAACCTCTTTTAGTAGCTTGTGACGTATATCGTCCTGCGGCAATTGACCAGCTGAAAGTATTGGGAGGCCAGATTGATGTTCCTGTCTATACTGAAGAAGGAGCGACTAATCCTTCCACTATTGCTGATAATGCTATTAAATTTGCAAAAGAAAAAAATTACGATGTTGTAATCGTCGATACTGCCGGACGTTTGGCTATTGATGAACAAATGATGAATGAGATCAAATCCGTTCATTATTTTATAAAACCTCAGGAAACACTTTTTGTAGTAGACTCTATGACCGGTCAGGATGCTGTGAATACGGCAAAAGCATTCAATGATGCTTTAAATTTTGACGGAGTTGTTCTTACAAAATTAGATGGAGATACAAGAGGTGGAGCTGCATTAACGATCCGCTCTGTTGTTGAAAAACCTATTAAATTTATCTCTACAGGAGAGAAGATGGAAGCCTTAGACCTTTTCTACCCGGAAAGGATGGCAGACAGAATCTTAGGAATGGGAGACGTTGTATCCTTAGTAGAAAGAGCTCAGGAACAATTTGATGAAGAGGAGGCTAAAAAGCTCCATAAAAAAATTGCCAAAAATGAATTTGGTTTCGATGATTTCTTAAAACAGATCAATCAAATCAAAAAGATGGGTAATATGAAAGATTTAATGGGAATGATCCCGGGTGTAGGAAAAGCTATTAAGGATGTAGAGATCAGTGATGATGCCTTTAAGCATATTGAAGCTATCATTTATTCCATGACCCCTGAAGAAAGAAGAAGACCTTCTATTATTAACACGCAGAGAAAACAAAGAATTGCAAAAGGCGCCGGTAGAAAAATTGAAGATGTTAATCAATTAATGAAGCAATTCGATCAAATGGGTAAAATGATGAAGATGATGCAGGGACCTCAAGGAAAACAAATGATGCAGATGATGAGTAAAATGCCTAATATGCCGGGAATGGGCGGAATGTTTGGAAAATAAGAAAGAGAATAAAGAATAAAAACAAAAATCCATCTTAATTTGAGATGGATTTTTTATTGATTACATTTTTTATCAAATCACAAAAAAGCAGGACATATTGAATATGTCCTGCTTTTTATAAGTAGTATATCTTTCTTAATAATTAGAAGATATATTTAACACCTAATTGGATGTTGCTTAAGTTTACACCAAAGTTATAGTTATCTAAACTTTTAGCACCTTTGTATTTTGTGTTTTGGTAACCGAATGCTCCGATAGTAGCTTCTACTGACCAGTTGTTTGTTAAGAAATAATCTAAACCTGGAGCAATTTGTACACCGTAAGAAGAATACTTAGCTTTAGAAGTTTCGCTTCCAGCTACTTTAGTTTTATCAGTACCCCATTCCATTGGAACTGCTAACTGACCGAAGATATATAATTTATCTCCAAGTCCCCAATATTTTCTAGCTAATGGCACTACTTTAAATGCATCATTAATGTATTTAGTATCGATAGTTTCGTTTTTAGTAGTCGCGTTAACATAACCAACTCCTAAACCTACCGCTACAGTAGGAGCAACGAAATAACCAACAGTTGGAACAATACTAAAGTTATTAGTTGTTACATTATTGTTGTTGTTATCAGTTGATTCATATCCTACCTGTCCCATTAGGAATACTCTTCCTTCAAATCCAGATTTTTCGGTTGTTTGAGCATTAGCTAATCCGAAAAGTGCAATAGCACTTGCAAATAATATTTTTTTCATTTTCAAAAAATTTTAATACTTTCTATTGCAAATCTACAATCCTTCTTTCTAATATTAAAATTTGTTAACGTGATTAATATCATAGTGAAAGCCTATGTTTTTAATTTTTTTTTGATACTATATCACTATAAACAACAAATATAGAATTCGTAATAATACAATAATTATATAGTTTTATTGAAAAATCAAACAATCATTTAATAAATCAGAGTGTTTTTTATTACTTTTAGTACTTTTCATTAAAATTAACAAAAAGAAAATCCAGTTCACAAATCGCTGATTTTCTTGTTAATCTACTCTTAATTCCCCGATTTTAAGTCAATAATATTTTCAAAAAAATCGTTAATGAAAATATAATCTTTCAGAAACTTCCCAAAAAAGGACCATTCTATTTGGTCCTGTAAATAAATTTAAACAATGAA
>NZ_JALAHD010000312.1 GCF_022712095.1 Chryseobacterium sp.
ATATATAAATATAAGGATTACTTTCAAATAATATATCTGATTACCTAAAAGTAACTAATTACCCGTAGGTAATACATTACCAAAGCGGTTCATTTTAATAATATCTTTGAAAATTATAAATTTTTAAATTCAACAAAAGCCAGATAAAACAATGTTGAATAAATCTAGTTTTAATATATAATGGATAAAAAGAATATAAAACAAAAAAAAGTACTTATCCCTATTGTATTCATCTTAATGCTAGCAGTTGGTCTGGTTTTGATCTTTGCTTGGTCAGCGGGATTGTTTGGAAATAGAACTACCACAAAAAGTTTTCTTAAGGATATCCCTGAATCGTTCCCTGCCGGTTACCGACGAGCACATTCGAAAGGGATCTGCTTCGAAGGCACTTTTCATTCCACAGGCAAACTATCACCTTTTTCTAAAGCAAAGGTATTTTCACAGGATGCGTCTTCTGTATTAGGGCGCTTTTCAATCGGAACTGTTGATCCTTTTGCTGCCGATAATTCAACACGAACAGTTAGCATGGCAATGATGATATCGTCAGATGATAACCAACAATGGCGGATGAAGCTTAACAACCATCCATTTTTTGTGACCCATGATGCTGAAGGTGTGATTAGAAGATCAGACGCGTACAAAATTGACAGTACTACAGGTAAGCCAAATCCAACATTAGTTACAGCGTTTCTTAAAGATTATCCAGAAGCCCAAAATTTTTTGGATTGGGCAGAAAGTGCACCATGGGTAAACAGCTTCGCAGTTGCAGAATATAATGTTATCAATGCATTCTATTTAGTTAATTCAAATGGTGACAAACATGCTGTACGTTGGTCGATGAGGCCCCATGCCCCGTTTAGTGCCTGGACAAAGGAAGAGCGGGAACATGCCAGTCACGACTACCTTTTTGATGATCTAAAGGAACGTCTTACACAAGGACCGCTTTATTGGGACTTGGTTATAACCTTTGCTGAACCTGGTGATGAGATTGAAAACCCATCAAAGGCCTGGCCCACAAATCGCCGCCAGATAGTTGCAGGAGTACTAGAGATAAAAAGAGTTTTTGATCAGACAGAGGGTGGATGCCGCGATATTAACTTTGATCCGACAAAAGTACCGGCAGGAATAGAAGTATCCAAAGACCCTGTACTGACAGCAAGAGCCGGTATCTATGCGCATTCGTATAACGCACGTGTTAGAGAAATAGGGTACGGAAAGGCTACTGATGCTGTTGGAAAGAAAAAGACTACTAAAAATAAATAATATGTCCCAGCGTAAGAATTTGAAATCCCAAACTATATTGCATTTAAATGTTGGCTCAATAATTCGTCAATGGTTCAAAGACTTAAAGATTTTCAAGTTAAAACATCGTAGTGTTAATTGTTCAGCTCCTATGAATTTCAACCTAATGGGAAGAATTCTGCATTGGTTAATGGCAACAATGATCTTATCGACAATTTTTATAGGTTTAGGCATGATGACTTCCCTAAGTAGTCGTCCTTGGTTAATTGATCTTCATGTTCCAATAGGTGTGGCAATACTTTTTCTTTGCATACTGCGCTTTATCAATAGGATAGTAAATCCCATTCCCGAATTACCAATGGAAATGCCAAAAATCGAAAAAAGAATCGCTCACTTTATGCATTGGATTATGTATGCCTTAATGTTCGTTTTACCTTTAACCGGTTGGGCACAGCTTTCAGCAGGAGGATTCCAGGCTAAAGTAACACAAAATATCATTCTTCCCCCCATTTTAAATCTAAGTCCTGTTTTATATGCATGGTTACATGACATCCATCGATTTTTAGCCTGGTCACTATTTTTCATTGTTGTTGGTCATCTATCTATAGCATTGTTGCATGCATTAGTAATGAAGGATGGAATTTTTCCAAGTATGACTGGGGGTAATCGTAAAATAAAAAAAGAAAGCTAACGAATATTTGAGTTCATATTTCAATCATTTAAGAACACAAAGAAAAGTAAAGGAAAACAAATTTATTTACCGATACAATATCTAAATAAGTCTTTATTAATGGTAGTTTACGTAAGTTAAGGTGTACAAAAGAAGTACAATAATCTATAAAAAATCATTTTCATCATACATCATCTTCATCAACATTATTTTTATTCATAGTATTTGTAAATGCTTCTTCTATTTTTTCTTTTTTCTCATTAAGTTTTTTCTTAGTATTAGATTCTATAATTGCCGCAACCTTTCCAAGCCCAGGTATCTCTTCTAATTTATCTATCGCTAATTGGAATTTATAACTTTGTTCCAGAGCCTCCATAACTGGATGATCGGAAGTTTCATAATTAGAAATTAGTTTACCAGGATTTTCTGAGGTCACTTGTAAGAAACTTGACAATAAACGATATTTTAATTCTTCCGTTTGTTCTTGGCTTTCCAAATTATTTATTTGCTTTGAGAGCCCCTCATAAGTTTTACTTAACACCTCTTTATGTGCATATTCTTCAATTAACCTTTTGGAAAGATTCAATTTTTTATTTGCTGAATAAGTGAACCACAGAATTGGGACATACATAGGAATGATAGCTAAAACTAGCCTAGGAATTTTATAAATAACTTTATCTAAACCTTCACCTCTAATTAGCAAAGTTATACTTACTACAAACGGAATCATACTGGCTGCTATTAGTAAATATATACCATGAGAAAA
>NZ_JALAHD010000313.1 GCF_022712095.1 Chryseobacterium sp.
CATAAATAATTACTTTTCGTTTTTCTAAAGATAAAAATATTATGCGAATCACAAAATTTTAATTTTTACTCACCTTTTTATTTGGACTAATTATAAACATGCTTATCTTTGTAGAAGTAATACTATAATCACAGAGGATGAAAAATTCACAGGAAAATAACTCTAAGTTTAAAAAATGGTTTAAACGTGTTGGCTGGGCAGGCTTAGCCTTTTTCACCATCAAAGGTTTGATTTGGCTTGTAATATTCTATTTTGGGGCAGATGCTCTTCAGAGTTGCATAAAATAAAAAAGCAGAGAAATATTCTCTGCTTTCTTTTTTAAAGTCAATTAAGGTTTTGATTATTCTTTTTTCTTTCTTCCTGAATTCGTAAGGCTTTGATGAAGCAGATACTCAATTTGCCCATTAACACTTCTAAATTCGTCATTGGCCCATTTTTCCAGCAGCTTATATGTGGATTCATCTATCCTTATTACAAAAGATTTTTTGCCTTTGTTTCCGGAAGGATTTTGAGCTTTTTCTGATTTCATTTTTAATTATATAAAGTTCCTGCATTTAAGATTGGAGTTGCTGCTTTCTCTCCGCATAATACAACCATTAAATTACTTACCATCGCTGCTTTTCTTTCATCATCCAGCTCTACTATATTTTCCTGAGAAAGTTTTTTCAAGGCAAGATCTACCATTCCTACTGCTCCTTCAACAATTTTTGTTCTTGCAGCCACTATCGCAGTAGCCTGCTGTCTTTGTAACATGGCTCCTGCAATTTCTGAAGCATAAGCCAAATGGGTAATTCTTGCTTCCTGAATCACAATTCCCGCTGGTGCCAATCTTTCAGATAATTCCTGTTCCAAAATTTTATTAACCTGCTCTCCGCCATCTCTTAGAGTAATGTCCGCATGTTCATCTTCCAGATTATCATAAGGAAAACTTACAGCAAGATGTCTTACAGCTGCTTCACTCTGCATTTTTACATAATCCATATATCTTTCCACTTCATAAGCTGCTTTATAGGTATCCCCTACTTTCCATACAATAACAGCTCCGATTTCAATAGGGTTCCCCATTTTATCATTTACCTTCAAAGTCTGCCCCTGTAAGTTTTCTGAACGTAAGCTGATCTTTTGGGAAGAATACAGAGGATTAATGAAAAACAATCCATTGTCCTTTACTGTTCCAACATATTTTCCAAAGAAATTTAATACTCTCGAATGGTTAGGCTGGATAATCATTAGCCCTTTAATGAAGAAACAAGCAATCAGAAAACATAAAGTAGAAATGATAAGAAAGGTAATATTCGTATCTACTCCTGTTATAAAAAGATAAACTGATGCGATGAACAATATTAAGCAAATTACCAAAGTAAGGTAACCGGACATAGGTTTTAATATTTTTTCCATAAGTTACAATTTAAAATGATATTATTTTGATATTATAAATATATCGAAAATTCCCTAATATAAATTATTAATTAAAACATTTAACATACAATGAAATAAAAAATCCCGGAATTGTTTCCGGGATTTTAGTTTTTATGTTGAAAGATCTATTTTTTAGTTAATGTCTTAAATTTAAAATAAGAAACTGATGATAGAATAAGCATAGAAGCTAACCCTATATATACCCATGCCGGAACAGGAACAGGATCTCCTGCTGCGTAGGAATGGAGTCCACTTAAATAATAATTCACTCCAAAATAGGTCATTACCATGGAACAGAATGCAAACATAGTCGCTACATGGAATGCCCATCTGCTTCTTAATCCTGGAACCAATCTCATATGGACAACAAAAGCATATACCATAATGGAAATAAATGCCCATGTCTCTTTAGGATCCCAGCTCCAATATCTTCCCCATGATTCATTTGCCCAGATTCCTCCTAAAAAGTTACCTACAGTAAGGGCATATAAACCTATGGTAAGTGACATTTCAGAGACTATAGTTAATTCCTTTAATGTGGTATCATGATGTATCTTATGCATATCTTTCCCTGAAATAATATAGAATACAAGACAAATCACGGCAATAATCATAGACAGGGCAAAGAAACCGTAACTTGAAGTAATAATGGCTACGTGAATAATTAACCAATATGATTTCAATACCGGAACCAATGGTGTAATCTGAGGATCTAGTGCCGAACCTCCATGCGCAAACCCCATCATAATAACAGCTACCATAAATCCAGCTGCCGGAATCAAAGCATTAGAATTTCTGTATAAGAATAGTCCTGCAGTAATTCCCACCCATGAAATGAAGATAATCGCTTCATAACCATTACTCCAAGGAGCATGTCCTGAAATATACCACCTTGCTATTAATCCTAAGAAATGGAATATATAACCTACAATTCCGATGAGGATAATAATTTTGATAATTTTATCTAAAGCTTTTCTAGACTTAAATAATTCGATGAAACCTAAAATAAGAAGAAGCCCGCCTACAATTGTATAGAATATCAACAGCTTGAAGTTGATATTCACCTTATTCATGAATACTTCAAGATCAACTTTTGATTTTGCAGGAACAACACTTTTCCCCCACTTTTGCTGATATTCCGATAATTTCTGTAATTCAGTATCTGCTTTAGACCAGTTTCCAGATTGCTGAGCAGTCAGGACTTCTGCAAAATAAGGCCCCATTACCAACTGGGATTCCATATCAGGTTCAAAGTTTTGATCTAACCAGGAATGCCATGTGTGATTAGGGTCATTTTTTACCGGAACAATTCTCATAAACTGACCGCTAAAAAATTCATTGAAAATTTGTACTCTTTCGTTAACAGAAATTACTTCTTTATCATAATTAGTCTGCTCTGAAGGTTTTTTACGGAAAGCCGTATTATAATCATGTTCAAGAATATAAGTAAGATTACCATTCGCATCTGCCGGGAATAAGTTCATTAAAGAAGTATATCCGTCATCATCAGCTTTGGTTTTTTTCTTTAATTCATCTCCGCCTTTGGTACCTACTTTAATAATAGGAACCATGGTCCAGCTAGGAGTATCTGTATTAATGGATAAAAACCATTGATTGGCAGTAAGAGATTTTCCATCACTCCCTTTAAATTCATCTTTTTTATATAATTTTCTTAAAATATCAAGGGCTTCCGTATTAATAGGAACTATTCTACCTTCGTAATTCTGGACTAAAAGATATCCGAATTTATCTGCATGCTCCTTACTAATCTTATTTCTTGCAATAATTTCATCGGCAGACATCATTCTCATTTTAGAAAGTGGCTGAGCTAATGAATTTTGTCTAGGGGCAATCTCTGTTTGTACAGGTTTTACTTCCGGACCAGGAGCAGGAGCATGATTATGCCCATCGCCTTCTACGTGAACATGCTCTCTACTTCCATCAGTAGTTCCATGTGTTTCAATTTTTTGAGCATTTAATCCAAAACTTAAAAATATCAAAAGAATGGCTGCTGCCTTCTTCTTGTTAACATCAGTAAGCATTTTATTCAGTTTCCAGAAATGAGACCCCTTCCAGAAGAAGATCAGGAACATTCCTAAAAATAAAAATGTATATCCTATATAAGTAATTAAAGTTCCCCAATAATCATGGTTTACAGAAAGTACCGTTCCCATTCTGTCAGGATCAAAGCTCGCCTGGAAGAATCTGTATCCTTTATGGTTAAGAACATGGTTCATGTAAATTTTATAAGGAGTTTGTTTCCCTTCATCAATAATCTGAATATGACTTTCATAGGCACTCGGAGAAGAACTTCCCGGATAAGTTTCCATGACGAAATCATCCAGTTTAAGAGCAAAAGGTGTATTATAAACTTTAGGTCCGAACCCCAGCATTACATTCATTCCGTCGATTGAAATTTGTTTGAATGTATTAGGATTTCCTTTTTCTACTGAAAGTTCAACCAACTGCTTTGTTTTAGGGCCCTGAACTTCTACTTTCAGCATATCCGGAACCATCTGATCTTTCTTTTTATCTCCTTCAAAGGCTAATAGTCTACCTTTCTTTACTCCTTCCGGAACTACCAATTTCAGCTCATTGATAGTATATAAACTTCTTAAAGCTAAAGGCTGGAACTCATCTTTTACAGTATTTCCAGTAGCTTGTGTTGCCATCGTCATATAACTTGCTTCCACAGGAGTCTTAATGAAGATTTTTCCATTTTCTATTTTAAAATCTACAGCACCGTCGATAGGTCTGTTGAAAGTAACTAAAGTACCATTAATAGATTTTGTTTCGCCCGGTTTAATATAAATATTTTGTCTTCCTGTCTGACCTGTAGAAACCAAATGAAGATATTCTGTACCATTAGGATCAACAATCAGGCTGTCTTTTTTTCTCTGTACATAATCCTTTGCAGCAACTTTGATTTTTTTCCCCCGGAAGTCATATGTAGCATTGAAGTCTTTGTGTAAAGGAGACATTAAATAAGGGACATCCTGATAATTAAGAACATCTCCGTTCTCCTCTACCTGAATCTTGAAAAAGTTTTTATCCGTTACAATCTCATTGGAGGTCTGTCCTTCCCTGATATGCATCGTCCCTTCAAAACTGATATAACGGGTAATAGCTCCACCAATAAAAATAAGAATAAAGGCGAGATGGAAAACCAAAACAGGCCATTTTTCCTTCTTCCATAATCTATATCTTCCGATATTTCCTATAAAGTTTAAGATTAAAAGGAACATAATAAGCTCAAACCATTTAGCTTCGTAGATTAGAGCTTTGGCAGTAGGGGTTCCATAATCATTTTCCAGAAAGGTGGCATAGGCCATGGCAAATGCAAACACGAGCAACAGAACAGCCATGGTTCTGGTTGAAATAAGAATATCTTGGATCTTCTTCATGATTTTTTTTACTTGACATGCAAAAATAAGCAGGATAAACCAAAAGAGGGATAAAAAAAACTGTTTTTTATCATTTTAAATCGTATAAACC
>NZ_JALAHD010000314.1 GCF_022712095.1 Chryseobacterium sp.
GTTAAAAAACACATTCTTTTTATTCATTTCAGTTGCTTTTCTTTTGATGTCCTGTACCAATAAAGAAAAAGAACAGCAGATTGCAGAAAGAGAAAAACAATTATTGGAAAAGGAAAAACTTTTTGCACAGAAGGAATCCCAATATCAGGCTTTATTAAAAATGCGGGACAGTATTTTCTCCCATAAGGATTCTGTAATAATCCCGACATGGCCTCAGGAAATTGCAGGAATCTGGAACAGTAAAGTAATATGTACTGAATCTAATTGCAGTGAATATGTCGTTGGAGATCAGCGTTCGGATATCTGGGAATTCGATCACGATTCTACTCAATTAGTAGTTAAAATCATTAATAACAATAATCTTGTCCGTCTTTATACAGGCAAATTCGAAAACAACGAAATAAAACTTAATTTCAAAACAGATTCCACAGCATCGAAAAAAGTGGAAATGAATGTAGTACTCAATGATATTTCGGATACTAAAATCAAAGGTATCAGAACTATTACATCAGATAACAACTGTACCGCCAAGTTTTCTGTAGAGTTAGTACGCAACAAAAAATAAAAAACACATATGCTATTATTAAGTATCCACAATCTTAGTCTACCTATAGAAGATCCGGTACTGAAATTTTTATTGGTTCTCATTATCATCCTGGCAGCTCCTTTATTGCTGAATAAAATCAAAGTTCCGCATTTGCTGGGGCTAATTATTGCCGGAGCCATCATTGGTCCGAATGGATTTAATGTACTGTCAAGGGACAGTAGTATTGTTGTAACAGGAACTACCGGTTTGCTCTACATCATGTTCCTGGCCGGATTAGAAATTGATATGGGAGACTTTAAAAAGAACAAATGGAAAAGTCTTACTTTCGGAATTTATACTTTTACCGTTCCTTTTGTCTTAGGATTTTTGGGAGGTTATTACCTACTTCATTTTTCTTTATTAACGGCAATCCTTTTTGCCAGTCTATTCTCATCTCACACATTAATTGCCTATCCTCTGGTAAGCAAATTAGGAATTGCTAAGAATACGGCAGTCAATATTACAGTCGGAGGAACTATGATTACAGATGTACTGGCCCTATTGGTACTTGCTATTATTGTAGGAATGTCTCAAGGAGAGGTAGGTACTGCTTTTTGGGTAAAGCTGTCTGTATCATTTATTATTTTTGCTCTAATCGTATTGCTTATATTTCCTATTATCGGAAGATGGTTCTTTAAAAAGGTTGACGATAAAATCTCTCAGTATATCTTTGTTCTGGTAATGATTTATTTAGCGGCTCTATTAGCTGAGCTAGCAGGAGTAGAAGCAATTATCGGAGCTTTCTTTGCCGGACTGGCTTTAAACAGACTTATTCCTCATACATCTTCATTGATGAACAGAGTGGAATTCGTAGGAAATGCCATTTTTATTCCGTTCTTTCTGATCAGCGTAGGAATGTTGATTGATTTTAAGGTATTCTTTAGCAGTTGGGAAACATTGGAAGCTGCAGCTATTATGTTAATTGCCTCTATAGGTGGAAAATACTTGTCTGCTGTAGCTACTCAGAAAACATTTCGTCTTACAAAGGAAGAAGGGAAACTTATTTTCGGACTTAGTTCTGCTTCTGCTGCTGCAACACTGGCATCTGTAATGGTAGGATATAATATCATCATATCAGAAACAGAGACCGGAGAACCGGTAAGATTACTTAACGAGCATGTATTAAACGGAAGTATATTACTGATTTTGGTATCCTGTACCATTTCATCATTCATTTCCATGGCCAGTGCTCAGAAAATTGCTGAAAGTGATAATGAAGATACGGTATCCGGAAATAATCATGAAGAAGAAAATATTCTTCTTGCCATCAACCATGAAGAAACAGTAGAACGAATGGTCAATCTGGGAATTCTGATAAAAGCCCATTCAAATACAGAAGACCTGTATGCCCTGAATGTTATCAATGAAGATAAAAACGAATCATCGGTCAAGAATGCTGAAAAATTGCTTCATCAGGCTACAGACGCAGCCTCAGCTGCCGATGTAAAACTTCAGGCTCTGAAAAGGTATGATAATGATGTAGTGAACGGGATCAACAATGTTATAAAGGAACAGAAAATCACCGACCTTATTATCGGTTTAGAAGATAGTAAAGGATTTTCTCCTTCTTTTGTATATAACCTGTACAACGGGTATCTACAGAATGACGATGTAAATATATTGGTTTATCATGCTGCCCAGCCTATTTCTACCATCAAGAAATATGCAGTAATGATTCCCGCCAACTCTCATAAAGAAGCAGGGTTTTTTCATGCTCTTTTAAGGGTCTGGAATATCGCTCGTAATTCAGGAGCTACCATTACTTTCTATGCTCCTGAAAACATTTTGGATATTCTTCAAAAAATTATCAAAAAAGCAAATATAGAAGCAGAATTCATCATTATGAATACCTGGAAGGATGGTGAAAAAACAGCATCCAAACTGGGAGAAGACGAAGCACTTATTGTCCTAATGGCTAAGCAGGGCATGCAGTCGTACATTCCTCAAATGAGACTTATGCCAGAGCTGCTCAACAGGAATCTGAAAAACAACAATTATCTCCTCATCTTCCCTTTTTCCGAATATGATAAAAATACTGCTGAAAAAAGATCCGTAGGAAATCACGGTGATTTTGTTGAAATAGGAAATATTATTAAAAAAATCTTTAAGTAAAAGTTGCCATATTAATGGATTAAAGGTGTGTTAATCCATTAGTATGACAAGCATCATAATAATTTTAATCAACTTTTAATTTTATCTTTGAGCAATTTTACGTAAATTAGAGTAGGTAAAAAATTACATTTTTGCCTGAAATGAAGTGAGATTAGCATGGGCTAATTTTTCTTTTTACCCACATGCCGGCCGGTAAACTATTAATAAAATAAACACGGACTAGCCGAACACCGTATTTCAAAGTAGGCACAAAATTGATCAACTATGCCAAGTTTATTAAAATCATTTAGAAACTCAGTAAAGCATTGGTACATTCCTCTTATTTTGGGAATTCTTTTTATTGTCCTCGGAATTTATGTATTCAGTTCACCTTTGGCAACTTATCTTGCACTATCTATACTTTTTAGTGCGTCCTTCATTGTTTCAGGACTGTTTGATATTTTCTTTTCCATACAAAATTCAAAATCATTGAATGGTTGGGGATGGTACCTTGTAAGCGGACTACTATCTTTTGGAATGGGTATATTTCTGATTGCCTATCCTCAGATTTCTATGTCTATTCTTCCCTTCATTGTAGGATTTACCGTTATGTTCCGTTCTTTTCAATTATTGGGAATTTCTTTAGATCTTAAAGATGCTCATGTATTAAAATGGGGAAATCTGGCTATTTTTAGCGTATTGGGAATTATTCTTTCCTTTATGCTGTTAGCTAACCCTATTTTTTCCGGAATTTCACTAGTTGTTCTTACCGGTTTAGCTTTCATCCTTGTAGGAGTAGCTTCTATTATCTTAGCTTTTGATTTAAAAAAACTTAAGGACTTCCCTAAGAGATTAAGTCATGAAATAAAAGAAAAGATTGAAAATTTACAGGAAGAAATCAATGAAAGAATGAGGTAATAAAATCTGATTCAAATATAAAAAGACCACTTATAAAGTGGTCTTTTTATTGTCTTATGTCTTATGATATTCAGATTAAGCCTTTACTTTGACCATAGCTTTTACTTTGACCAACTTTTCCATTAATTCTTCTCTGGACTCTGCCAAAACATTAATATGTCCCATTTTTCTACCAGGTTTTGTTTCTGTTTTTCCATATAAATGGACATATGTTTTAGGCAGTTTCAATACCTCCTCCAATCCCTCATAAACTACTTTTCCGGAAAAGCCTTCAGCCCCTACAAGATTAAGCATACCGCTATAAGTGGAGGTATCAGTATCTGCCAAAGGTAAGTTTTTCACGACACGATACATCTGTTCAAACTGTGAATTAGCATTTCCTTCCTGACTCTGATGCCCTGAATTATGTAATCTCGGGGCTGTTTCATTTACCCATACTTTTCCTTCTTTATCAAGGAATAATTCAATCGCAAATAAGCCCGGGGAATTAACCGCTGCTAAAAATTTTTCTGTAATGAAGTGGATTTGATTTTGAATATCTACACTCAGCTGAGTCGGACAAATATTAAAATCCAACAGATTAAGCTTAGGATCTGCAACCATTTCCGTAACAGGAAAAGTTTTCGTTTCTCCATTTTCATTTCTGGCTACGATCACTGAAAGTTCTTTGTCTATATCTACTAAGCTTTCCAGTACCGTAGGTTCTTTCCATAAATGCTGATAATCTTCTTCCGTTCTGATCACCTGAACTCCTTTTCCATCATATCCTCCCGTATTCATTTTCTGAACAAAGGGTAAAGGCATCATTATTTTGTCATTACCATCCCACATTACTTCAAAATCAGGACTCGGAATATTATGTGCTTTATAAAACTCTTTCTGAAGTATTTTTTGCTGAATTGTTTTAACAATTCTGGCATTAGGTACCACTTTCACACCCTGATTTTCCAATTCAGCAAGGGCATCAGCATTCACATGCTCTATTTCAATGGTGACAACATCTTTATCTTTCCCAAAATCCAGAACCGTCTGATAGTCGTTGAAATTTCCTTGTGTGAAGTAAGATATGTTATGACATGGTGCATCCAAAGCGGGATCCAGTGTATAGAATTCATCATCGTAGTTTAATGCATTCTGGATGAACATTCTTCCTAACTGTCCTCCTCCTAAAATACCTATTTTCATTTTATTTTGATTAGATTTATCATTACTCTATTCAGCTGTAAATATCTGAATAACAAAATTTTATTTAGAATTAAAGAAATAAGTGGCACTCATGGCAGCACTTGGTGCCAAAGATAATTATTAAATAGCTTATTTTCCAACTTCATTTCTTCTTCAATTATATTTTTTTGACTATTAGAATATTAATTAATAATAAATCCAATATCAATTCTCGATTAACATTAATTATGTTAAGCATAATTAAATGCTAATTCACTTATTTTTGAACTATAAAATCACTCTAAAAACAACAAGTTATGAAAAAAATCATTTTCTCATTTTTAACAATTCTAATTTTATCTGCCTGTCAAAGAGAAGATCTGGGTACAGACAATGCGGCCCTAACCGAAGTTAATCAAGAAAATTTAGTTGCAAAAGCTGGAAATGGAAGAGTACTCAGGGACCTGTCGGATATTTTTCGCGGTTCATATGACGCTTACTATCCCAGTTCCGATGACCGGTTTAAATTATTAGGTCATTTTGATAAAAATTTAGATGCGATTAGTGTTTTTTTTAAAAAATTACCGCTAATTAATGGTACAGCAGCTTATCACATGTATATTCTATGCTATGATCATCGAAGAAAAATAGAATGGATATATAGAGCAGGGCCTGCTGCCCAGCCAGATGCCATCCACACCTTTGTTTATATTCTAACCGGAGCAACTCCTCCACCAATACCAGGTGTACAAAGTTTTGGGCATCTAACGGGGCAAGTAGGACTTAACCGACCTTATGAGCTTAAGACTGATCCAAGGGATCCTTCTAAAAAAGTAGAGATCGGCTCAATAGACTTTGACGGGCAACAAAAAAATATAGGTGTAGTGGTTAAAGTTGCAGATAACTTAACTAACATATTTAACAGTTTTGAAGCGTCAGATGCCTTTATCAATGACTTAAAGGTAAGATATAATCCTTATTATCCAAACTCTAATTCTTATGTAACTACGTTATTGAAAAGAGCAAATTTACTATCAGCAAAAGAAGCAATTGACAGCTACCCAAGTAATACACCAAATAAACAATACTTTACTAATCTATTTACTCCAGGAGCTTTTGTGATAGATTTAAACAATAAATATGTTGTAACAGACAATAGAAAAGGTCGTAATCTACAAAATCTGACACAAGCTCAAAGTAAAGCAATTAGCGATAAGCTAAAAGGAGAAAGAACTACACTTGATAATATGACAAATGATCATTATTATGATGATCTTGAATATGATCTTGTAAAACAAATGGCACTTCAAAAAAGTCAGATGGGATTACAAAATATCAGATATGCTCCCCGTCCGGCTTTTATAGCTGAACCTTAATAAGTATAATTCTAATAAAGAATTATTTTAACAAGGCAATCTTTATTTTCAAGATTGCCTTGTTACATTGTTATATAAAATATGTTTGCTTTAATACTTAAACTTTTAAATAGCCTACCTTAACTATATTATATTGATTCTCAGCTTCTGTTCTTTCCAATATAATAGAATATTTCTCTTTCATATTTTTTGGCAGAATGTCATGAACACTAAAAATATCGTCAATATCTACTCCATGCTTGTCATCAATATGACTTACTGCATTCTCAAAACCCATTGTTTTATAAAACTCGGTTTCTTTTACTCTTTTTACAACTTCACCCATAGATTTTCCTACCATAAGATGCTGCTCATGAAATTCTTCAAAGAAACCTTTCTTGTATCCGCCTAAATTAATAAAGAACAATTGATTTTCAGAAGAATTCTCTGTTTTTTCCACAATTTTCAACTCATATCCGTCAGCAAATTGTACCACCTGGTAACAATCTACATGAATTTTCCCATCTGCTTCTTTCCAGAAATCTTTCATATCCGGCACAAGATCTTTAAGGTTTTCAGCAATTCCAAAAAACACATCGTGCTGTTCTATATTTCTTCCTTTAGGAGTAGCACCCAGGATAATGTAAAATAATTTCATTTCGCTTCTTTCCTGCAAAATTAAACCATATTTATATTTTTCTAAAATTAAGTTCAATTTATATTTTTTTAAGTTTGTCTGAAAGTCGCAATAGTTTTATCTTTGTGACATGTCAGAAATCATCATTCTCTTTCTTGGGGCCATTTCTGCCGGTCTCCTTGGATCTCTTACGGGTTTGGGAGGAGGAGTTATTATTATCCCTTTATTAACTCTCGGTTTTGGTGTTCCCATGCACTACGCAATTGGAGCATCCTTAATTTCAGTAATCGGAACCTCATCAGGTGCAGCTGTTGCTTTTGTAAAAGAAGGATTTACCAATATGAGGATCGGGATGTTTCTGGAAATTGCAACAACAGCCGGAGCTATTATAGGTGCCATTGTTTCAGGAGCCCTTAATCCCAATACGATTGGAATTATCTTCGCCAGTATCCTAATCCTTACTGTTATCTTAAATCTTAAAGGAAAGCCTGATCATCAGGAGCCTCTTATCAAAGGTAGCCTTGAAGATAAATTGAAGCTGTATGGAACATTTCCCGATAAAGGTGTGATTAAAAGCTATTCAGCCCGAAATACAATTCCCGGATTTCTGATGATGATGTTTGCCGGAGCTATGTCCGGTCTTTTAGGTATAGGCTCAGGTGCTTTAAAGGTATTGGCAATGGATAATATGATGAGATTACCTTTTAAAGTATCTACCACGACTAGTAACTTCATGATCGGAGTAACAGCAGTAGCAGGTGCACTGATTTATTTCCAGAGAGGGGAAATTATTCCTGTAATTGTTGCCCCTGTATTAATAGGAGTTGTAATAGGAAGTTTTATAGGTTCAAAAACATTAATGGTTTCAAAAACGAAAAAATTAAAAACATTTTTCGCTATCGTCATTACCATTTTATCAGTTTATATGATGTATAACGGTATTAATCAAAGCTTCAGATGAGAAAGAACTTCACAGATCTTGATTTAAACCGTTCCGTAGGAAATCTTCTTCGGTTAGGTGTTATTTTATCGGTTATCACTTCACTTATAGGATTCATTAAGCTTTTTTTAGAAGGCTTTACGATGCCTAAAGATTATTCATTTCCTCCATTAAACTCTTCCCAAAAAGTATGGGCCAACTTCTGGGATTCTTTATGTTTAGGAAAAGGGGAAGCTATTATCCAACTGGGAATTCTTATGCTGATTTTCACTCCTTTAATGAGAATTATATTTGCCTTGATCGGATACCTTAAAGAAAAAGATTATGTATATGTGGTCATTTCAGCCATTGTACTAGCCATTATGACTATAAGTTTTCTTACAGGGTATGCTCATTAGTCCTCATACTTCGTAAAACTCCAAAGGAAGCTGATCGGGGTCCTGAGTAAAAAAGAATTCTTTTCCCGTAAATTCATCAACACGGATTTCTTCACAGTTCAGGCCTTTTTGTATTAATTCCTGACGTTTCTCCGACACATTATCTACCGCGAAAGCCAAATGCCTTAATCCACAAGCTTCGGGACGGGACGGTCGCGGAGGTGGAGACGGAAAAGAAAATAATTCAATAATATAGTGATCTCCTATAGCTAAATCCAGTTTATAAGATTTTCTTTCTTCACGATATACTTCGCGGATAATATTTAAACCTAAAATTTCTGTATAAAATCTTTTGGAGACTTCGTAATCGGATCCGATGATGGCAATATGATGAATTTTCATAAGGTTTTATTTAATATAAGAGACACAAATAATTTTCACTTCAAATTTATAAGATAGTTTAGGAAAATCAAAAATATTTGATGGCTCATTTCTCCCCGCTTTAATATTCCGCTCATAAATAATCAATAGTATATTTATTGAAATTATGTAAAAATATCTTAATTTCACACCCATTATAATAAACAATATGGAATATATTTATTCATTTCTAACCATAACATTATTAATTTCAACATTCTTGCCTAAAATACAGCATCCTCATTGGATATTCAGGGTTCCGGAATTTGGAAAAATACAGATTACTTATTTTATTTTAATTACTTTTATAATAGGCTTCTTTCTCGATCATGCACCTTTAAACGTATTGTATATTCAAGGTGGTTTAGCATTATTATTTATATATCATTGGACAACACTTATAAAATATACTCCTGTTTACCCAGTAAAAAAAGAATACAACCATCATCACTTTTCAAAAAAGATTAGTTTTATTTCAGCGAATGTTTATCAGTTCAATAAAAAGTATAACAAATTCATAGAACTTGTGGATAAATATGAACCACATATTATTCTTACTATGGAAAGTAATAAGGATTGGGAAAAAGCTCTGCGCTCAATAGAAAGCAACTATCCCTATCAACATAAGGTAACTCTTGAAAACACTTATGGAATGCATTTCTATTCTAAATTGAAAATAAAAAGTGCCCAAACCCATTATTTTGTTGCCGATGATATCCCTAGTATAGAAATTCATCTGGAAACTTCCGATGGATTTTCTTTTGTATTTTTTGGAGTACACCCTCCACCTCCCAGCCCTACGGAAGAAGAGACCTCCAAAGAGAGAGATGGAGATTTATTGAGTGTCGCCAGAAGGATAAAAGAGCTTAAACATCCGGTAATTGCAGTTGGAGATTTTAATAATGTAGCATGGTCCAGATCGTCTATTCTATTTAGAAAAACGAGTAATCTTATTGATCCTAGAATAGGACACGCCTTCGTCTCCACCTTTCACGCCAAATATAAAGCCTTTCGGTTTCCTATAGACCTTATGTTTCACAGCAAGGAAATATTTATTAAAAAATTATCAGCTCTTGAAAATTTTGGCTCAGACCATCTTCCTGTTTATTGTGATTTTTTCATAGATCCTTCCAATAATAAGCAGGCAGAAAAGATAGAAAGAGCAAATCCACAAGAAAAAGCAGAAGCCAGGGAAATGATTGAGGAAGGTAAAAAGGAAGAAGGTCAACGGGATTCTGTAGCTTCAGAAAACTAATTAGTGTTCCCAATAGACATCCTTATTTCCTTATCAAAACTTCATAATATCTTTTACAACTCCATTTTTCTGAGTATGAGGTAACAATTCAGTATCTATAAAGGTCTTGATTTTTTCGTCTGAACTTCCTGCGGGAAATAAAAGATGTACATTCGCTCCTGCATCCAAAGTAAAGAATAATGGCAAACCTGTCTCTTTTCGGAAGTCCCATATTTTGTTGATCACTTCCAGCGTTCCTGTTTTCATCAGGATGAAAGCAGGATCACTCATCATCATCATGGCATGAAGAGTTAGAGCTTCATGCTCCACTAATGTGATAAATTGTTGTAAATTTCCACTTTTTAGAATTTCTTTCATGGGAACAAAGTTATCTCTGGCTTCCTGAAACCTTCTTTCCGCATAAGGGTTGGTTTTCATAAGACCATGTCCTACCGTGGAAGAGACACTTTTCTGCCCTTCATGAATGAGTAAAACCCAGTCATTAAAATTCCTGAATATTTCATGGATTTCAGCATCAGGATATTTTACGGCATATAAATCAGAGCTTCCTTCTATTACATCAGATTCCCCCCATACAACAAGTCCGTTGTATAAACTTCTGCAGGCACTTCCACTTCCTAACCTTGCCAAAAAGGAAGCTTTTCTTAGCGCATCTTCTTCAGTAATTTTTCCGGTAAAAATCTCATCCAATTTCATTAAACATTTGGCTATGGCTCCAAATCCTGAAGCCGAACTCGCAATCCCTGAGCTGTGCGGAAAGGTATTTTCTGTTCTGATTATATATTTACCTTTTAAAATCCATGGTAAATACTGTTCTATATTTCTAAAGTATTTTTCAATTTTCTCGGCAAACTTCACTTCTTCATTGCCTGCCAGATAGGTTTGGACGGAAAAAGATTCATTTGCTATAAATTCCATTGCCGTATTCGTTTTACAATGATTTAAAGTATAGCTTATACTTGGATTAGCAGGAATCTGCTGGTCATATTTTCCCCAATATTTTATCAGGGCTATATTTGACGGGCAGCTTTCTGAAACCGTTTGATTATGAATTGTATTAATTTGTTTTCCTAAAAACTCCTGTATTGTCGTCATAATTTAATTAAAAAGTAAAAAACCGGTACTGAACATAACAGTTTAGTCGCAGTTATTAATACATTTTTTCTATAATATCCGCATATTTTTTAAGCACTACATTTCTTTTCACCTTCAATGTCGGTGTAATCTCTCCTGTATTGATTTCAAATTCAGAAGACATTAAAGTAAATCTTTTCACTTTCTCGAAATCGGAAAGCTCTGTTTGCAATTCCTTTATTTTTTGTTTATAGAAATTAACAATCTCTTCTTTTTTTACAATTTCTTCCCAACTGCTGAAAGGAATATTGAGTTTTTTAAGATAATCTCTTAAGAACTCAAAGTTCGGTACGATCAGGGCAGAAACAAACTGTCTTCCTTCTGCAATTAACGTAATCTGCTGAATGTAATTGTTATTGGTAAGAATATTTTCAATCTGCTGAGGCGCTATATACTTACCGTTAGAAGTTTTCATCAGATCCTTGATCCTGTCAGTAATGATTAAGTTTCCCTTTTCATCAAATTTTCCGGCATCTCCGGTTCTGAACCATCCATCTTCCGTAAATACTGCTTTTGTATCTTCAGGACGGTTATAATATCCCTTCATAATTCCGTTTCCTTTTGCCTGAATCTCATTATCTTTTCCTATTCTGATTTCCACACCCGGTAAAGGAACTCCACAGGAGCCGTGTTCAAAATGAGTAAAAGGGAATAAAGTAAGCGTTGCAGTTGTCTCTGTCAATCCATATCCTACCGTTACATGAATTCCTACAGATTCAAAGAAACGGGTTACTTCCGGAGATACGGAAGCACCACCACATGGAAGGAGCCATAATCGACCTCCCAATCTTTCTTTAATTTTATTAAAAACCAAAGCATCGGCTATTGAGCTTTTAAGCTTCAAACCAAGCGAAATAGGCTTTTCAGTCCTTCTTAATTCAGCAGTTTGCTTTCCTACCCCCAAGGCCCAATTGAAAATTTTCTTTTTCATAGAGGAACTTTCTTCCACCATTTCATTCACACCTGCATAGATCTTTTGGAAAAATCTCGGAACAGAGCACATCATGGTGGGTTTTACCTCTGCCATTGCTTTTGCAATATTCTTAGGATCCTCAAGAAAATACACTCTTGCACCACCATACAGACAAAGCAAACTCCAGCTTCTTTCAAAGACATGACTTAATGGTAAAAATGCCATGGAAAGCTCTTCCTCAAAATTTTTAAATTTAAAAAAGACAAAATGGGCATCAATCGCCTTAACAAAATTACCATGGGTAAGCATAACTCCTTTGGGAATTCCCGTGGTTCCTGAGGTATATATTAATGTCGCAACATCTTCTTCTTCTCTCTTACTGATTTCTAATTTAGGAGAAGCCTTGGCAATAAAATCTTCGAGGTAAAAGGTATTTTCTTTTTTTATCCAAACCGCTTTTTTAGTGACAATAATGGTTTGTAGCTGATTACCTTCTTTATTTAGAATTTCAAAACAGGCATCATACTGCATCTGATTTCCTACCAAAACAACTTTAGATCCTGAATCGGTAAGAATATATTCAGCCTGCTCTGCATTATTCGTGGAATATATAGGTACGCTAATTGCGCCAATAGACATAGTAGCAAGATCAAAAATCATCCATTCTGCCGAATTATCAGCATAAATTGAAACTTTGTCATTTTCCTGAACCCCTGCTTCTTTAAGAGCATTCGCCGTTTTAAAGATCAACTCCTCAAATTTTTGCCAGCTCAGTTCTTTCCATTCATCTTTCTTCTTAAAACCTATTGCTGATTTTAAAGGATGTTTTTCTACATTTTTGGTGATAATTGCTTCTGCAAGATTCATTTATTTCTTCAGCTTTTTGTCGTTAATATAATTATTGAGATGGAAATCAATGCTTTCCGAAACAGATATGAATTGATAATCTAAATATTCTTTCACTTTATGACTGGAGATCGTATTAAAGGATGAAATTGCTTCTATATTGGATTTGGTAATCATTCTCAGTTTAGGGATCAGCCATCCGAAAAGTATATTGGCTATCCTGCCGATATTCAGTTTTGTTTTTGAAAGGATCTTTGCCTCCTTCAATCCCAGCTTTCGGCGAATCTGATTTCCTATTTTTTCATATTTAACATTTTCTGCAACAATGATAAACCGCTCATCAAAAATATTTTTTTCCATCAAATCTACAGCAATAATGGCAACATCTCTTACATCTACATAAGCAGAGCCGCCGGAAAAGGTGAAACTATTGTCTTCAAAAGTATGAAAAAGCTCTCCGCTGCTCTGGTTCCAGTTTCCACTTCCTATAATAATTCCCGGATTAATGATGATTGTTTTTAAGCCCTCTCCTGCCGCTCTCCAAACTTCCATTTCGGATAAATGTTTTGAGATAGCGTAAGAAGAATGCTCAAGTTTAGGATTAAATTCCGAATCTTCATCCAGTTCCCCTTTTTCATTAAACCCATCCAAAACGGCAACAGAACTTACATGAAGAAATTTTTTAACCGTGGAACCTTCACAGGCATATAAGAGATTTTCCGTCCCATTAACATTGGTACGGTACATCTCTCTTTCATCGTTTGGATGAAAGCTTACTTTTGCGGCGGTATGATATACTTCTTCTATTCCTTCTAAAGCACTTTCCAGAGAAGCAACATCCTCAAAATCCACATCTATCCATTCGATCGCATCAAAGTATTCATCAGCTTTATCGGTATAAAATGTATAAGAATGTCTTACTTCCTGAATATTACTTGTCGGTCTCTTGGAAGCACGTACTTTCTTTCCCCTCTTTAGAAGTTCTAAAGTGATCACTCTTCCTAATATACCGGTAGCACCTGTTACAAAAACCATCAATTATTTGCCTTATAATTACAAATTAGCACCTCATTATTACGCCTTAAAGATAAATAATATTAGTGACTTGCCAACTTATTTGCTTTCAGAGAAATTATAAGTTATTACCCCTGCCATAAGTTTTTGCAAATTTGCAATTTTTCAAACATAATTCACTTTAATTTAACTAATAATATTACTAAAAAAACAATATTATCCGTTTAAAAACCAATGGGAACCAGATAAGACTTTGGGGAGTTTATTCTATTAATTTAATTCTAAAAATTCTTTCACCACTTTGGCAAATTCCACAGGATTATCTGCCTGAACCCAATGGGCGGCATTTTTCACAGTGATGATCTTTGCTTTGGGGAATTGTTGTTTAATTGCATATTCGTCCTGAGGTAGAATATAATTGGATTTTTCACCGGAAATAAATAAAGTATCACCCTCAAAAACACCAAATTTAATAGCATTAGAAACAAACTCCGTATATTTTTCAGATAAGGTTTTCAGATTGAATCTCCAGTTAAGTTTTTTATTATCATCCCAGTATAGATTCTTAGTGAGGAACTGGATAGTTGGTTTATCCGGAATATACTGATTTAAAACAGCTTCCACTTCACTTCTCGAATTAACCGTATTAAAATCAACACTTTCCAAGGCCTTAATCACTCCCTGATGATGGGGTGGATAGGCTTTTGGTGAAATATCTACAACAATCAGCTTCTCCACTTTCTCAGGATATTTTACAGCAAACTGCATTACGGCTTTTCCCCCTAAGGAATGTCCTAATACATGAGCTTTCTCTATTCCATAGTGAGCCATATAATTCGCAATATCATCGGCAAGGTCATCATGGGACATATTTTCTGAATGAAAGCTTCTTCCGTGATTCCTTAAATCCAGTAAATGTACAGGAAGCTGCTCACCTAAATCTTTTCCAAAGCTTCCCCAGTTATCAAGCATTCCAAATAAACCATGAAATACCAGAAGTGGCGTAGTAGAAAGTTCTTCGCCAAATATTTTTGAATGTAAAATTTCCATATAGTTTGTTTAATCTCAGTTATCAGCTATCATTTAAAAATAAATTTTCTGCTTCAATAACTTTAATTACTAATTCCTATTTAAATTTACCACTTTGCCAATCTTTTCAGATAAGCCTGAATTGTATTTTCCAACCCCATATATAAAGCTTCCGAGATCAAAGCATGACCTATGGAAACTTCTAAAAGATTAGGAATTTCATCGGCAAAATATTTTAAATTATCAAGACTAAGATCATGTCCAGCATTAAGCCCCAGCCCGAAATCAGCAGCTACTACAGCTGTATCATAATAGGGTTTTATAGCTTGTTCTTTATTGATAGAATAGTTTTTTGCATAAGCTTCCGTATACAATTCAATTCTGTCAGCTCCTGTTTTGGCAGCATATTCTACCAACTGCGGATGCGGATCCAGGAAAATAGAAGTACGGATGCCCGCATTTTTAAATTCAGAAATAATCTCCGTTAAAAAACTTAAGTGTTTTTTGGTATCCCAACCAGCATTGGAAGTAATAGCATCATCTGCATCAGGAACTAAAGTTACCTGCTCCGGTTTTACCTCAAGCACCATATCGATAAACGGCTGATGAGGATTTCCTTCTATATTGAATTCTGTTGTTACTAAAGGTTTAAGATCATAAACATCTTTTCGGGTAATATGTCTTTCATCCGGTCTTGGATGAATAGTAATCCCCTGTCCTCCAAATTCCTGAATCTTAATCGCGGCTTCTGTTACACTTGGCGTTTCACCTCCTCTGGCATTTCTTAACGTCGCAATTTTGTTAATATTGACACTTAATTTTGTCATTTCGTTATAATTTCTATTCTTTTAAATTCTAATATTCACCTGCATAATTTCCAGATCAAACTCCTTGGATGCTACCAGTAAATGATCAAATATATCAGACTGTATCTGCTCATAGTTATTCCAATTTGAATCATTGGTAAAACAATAAATCTCCAATGGCATTCCCTGCGGCGTAATTTCCATCTGGCGAACCAGAACCGTTTCTGTCTGGTCTATATTATCATTATGTTTAAGATATTCAAGAGCATATCTCCGGAAAGCACCGATATTAGTAAGCTGTTTCCCATTGATCATTTTATCCGCATGATCTATCTTGCTTCGGAGTTTCTTGAGTTCGGTTTGTTTTTGTAAAAGATAATCTTTCAATAAGTTAATTTCCATCAGCCTTTTCAGTAATTCATCATCTAAAAATTTAAATGAATTGATATTGAATATAATGGATTTTTTTATTCTTCTGGTATTACTCTCCGACATCACCTGAATATTTTTTATTTCAGTACTCATAAGGTCATACGTAGGAATTGTGGAAACCGTCTTATCGAAATTCTGAATTTTTGTGGTCAATAAGCTGATATCTTCTATCGTGCCTTCCAGGCCATATTTAGGAATTCCTATCCAGTCTCCTACTTTAAGGTTTTTAGAAGTCGCCACATTCAGGCTGGTAATAAATCCAAGAATAGTATCCCGGAAAACCAATACCATTACTGCTGTAATAGCACTGAGACTCCCAATAATAGTGGTTCCCTTAATTCCGAAAATAACAGCAATACTAAGAATGGAAAAAATGAAAGTTCCAATAATTTTAATGGTAGCCGATATACTTCTTAAAGCAAAATTTTTATAAAAATCCTGTTTAATAAAATTATAATATTCAAATGCTTTTAATGATCTGAGCCCCATTCCCGCAACAATCAATACAAAACCAAGATTTACTGATCTTACAATAAAAATGGTAGTGGCTTTCAAAGCCCCTGAAAAAATGGAATCATGAATACTTCCTATTATGGTAAGGGCCACTAAATGGGCAACAGAATTTGTAATCTTTGAATGATAAATGGATTTTAAAACAGGATATTTTTTCTCATTTTTAAAAAAACTGAAAACTCCATTTATACAAAATTTGAGGAGAAAGTCAATGACCAGAAAAATAGCAATAAGCAGCAGGAATTTAACCATAATATGAAATATCCATTCAAAACCAGATGGGGACACCTGACTGATGTAGATATACAGTTGCTCACTATACTCCTGCAAGAAGTTTTTTGTTTCTTTTAATTGATCATTCACAGAAACAAATTTACAAAATAATAAATCTCACCTATTATTATTTTAAAATTTAATATTTTTTATATTTGCGTAAACAATTAAATTATGATGAAAAAAAATGGGAGCATAGCCCTTCTAGGCCTAGCTCTATCACTAAGTTTATTTTCGTGTTCAGACAGTGATACAGACAGTTACAGTCTCTACAATCAAAAAAACAATGCCATTAGTTTTTATTCTCATCTTTATTCATCCAAATCTCAAGATGATGCAGATGCTTATGTTGGCATTGGATATAAAGAACACCAGGCTGAATCAGAAAATTTCACTTATAGCGGATTAAAAAACTATGCTCTGAAAGAAGCAAGCAGTCCCAATCACAGCATTAAAATCCATAGAATTATCGGACAGGGGAACTATGTTTTTCTCCATATAGAAGAGAAAGAGGGAAATGCTACCATCGCACGGGGAGAACTTTTCAAGTTCAACTCTAATGGCAAAATTATTGAACATTGGGGAAATCTACAGATACAGCCTGATATTACCGCCAGCGGGCGCACAATGTTTGACGGAGCTTCTATTAATTACAAATTAACATCAGGAGAAGAAAATATCACTAAATTTCAAAAGGCGGATACTGATATGTTTAATAATCTTGACTATTCCATTGTGGAAGCTACAAGAGTGGCTACAACATCATCCACTGTGTATAAACAACATAACCCTTATATTAAAGATGGCCGAGAGCAGCTGGGCCTTTGGTTTACACAGATGAAGAACCAGGGTACAAAGCTAATCATGACCAATAAGGTGATTTTGGCCGAAGGTGATTTCATTGTGGAAATGAACCACATGAATACCAATAACGGAGAGGATCAGGAATTGATTTTTGATATGATAAGAGTAAGACCTGAAGATGGTTATACAGATGAACATTGGGATATTGTTCAATCTGTTTTAGGTAAAGACCTTACTAAAATATTTTAAGCATAAAAACTCACCACATATTCTGGTGAGTTTTTTTATCTTGCATTCATATTTAAAACTATGGATTCAACACTATTAATCAATATTCTTTGTATTATTTTACTGGTTATCGGAATTTTAGGAACTTTCCTTCCGGTATTGCCTGGACTGATCGTGAGCTTTGCAGGACTTCTTATTTATAAATATGGGACTGATGCAGACCTGCCCGTTATCTACATCTGGATATTCGGAATTCTTACTTTAGCCTCTGGCATCCTGAACTATGTAATCCCCGCAAAAACCAATAAAAAGTATGGGGGAACAAGCTGGGGAAGTATCGGCTCAGTCATAGGAACGATTGTCGGAATGTTTCTTCCTATTCCTCTAGGATTCTTAATAGGAATGTTTGCGGGAGTTTTTATCGGAGAACTGCTTCATGACAGTAAAGATATGAACAAAGCTATCAAATCTACCAAAGGTGCTTTTATAGGATTTCTTTATGGAACGGGATTCAGTTTTGTAACAGGTATGGCAATGTTTTTGGTAGTAATATTAAATATGTTCAATATTTTATAAAAACAATTAACTATGTTACATAAAGCCATCATATTCAGTTTAGCTGTATTATCATTAGCCAACTGTAATGCTCAAAAGAAGAACAAAACAAAATCAGGTCAGATTTCAGCCCAGAATTCCGGTGTGAAATCTCAGGCTCAGCCTAAAGACAGCAATATCATTTATTTTAATGAGGGGGAAAATAAATTTCTGGAAGAATATAAAATGAATGTTACTTTCAAAAATATTTCTGAAGACAGCAGATGCCCTGCAGATGTCAATTGCGTATGGGCCGGAGTAGCTGTTGCTAATGTTGAAGTAATGGGACTTGCAACCAGACCCAGAACATTGCAGCTTTCGACCCTTGAAAATGCGGAAAGAAATTATCATCAGTCTGCTTCCTTCAACGGCTATGCAATTACCCTAACAGAAGTAACGCCTTATCCTACTTCTACAGAAGGATCCAAATCATTACATGGAAAATACCGCATTGGTATTACTATTAAAAAAGGCAGTCCAACAGATTCTACCATGAAATAGGCTTCTTCCCTTTAGAAACGAGATACTCATTAATCTTGGAAAAAGGCTTGCTTCCGAAAAATCCCCGATGTACTGAGAAGGGTGAAGGATGTGCCGATTTAAGAATAAAATGTTTAGCCGGATCAATGAGTTCGGCTTTTTTTTGCGCAAAAGATCCCCAAAGTACAAAAACCACATTTTCCTTTTTATCTGAAATTTCTTTAATAATATAATTGGTAAATGTTTCCCATCCTAAATCTTTGTGGGAGTTGGGAGAATGCGCACGTACAGTTAATGTTGCATTAAGCATTAAAACACCTTGTTTCGCCCAATCATCCAGCTCTTTTGAAGTTCTGACAACTCCAAGATCATCTTTAAGCTCAATAAAAATGTTCTGTAAGGATGGTGGTGCTGCTACCTGCTCTGAAACCGAAAAACACAATCCATTGGCCTGAAAATCATTATGATAAGGATCCTGCCCGATAATAACCACCTCAATATCATCAAAAGCTGTTAATTCCAATGCCCTGAAAATTTGATTTCTGGGAGGAAATACCTTGGTTGCAGCGTATTCCTGTTTTACTTTGTTCCAAAGATTCGTAAAGTACTCTGTATTTTTTATAGGGGCTAAAACTTCTTTCCAGGTCATATTATGTGGCATTAATATATATTATCAGGTGTTCTTTTTTATCGAGATATTTTAAAGCTCTTACAAACTAATATTACATTATAAAAGAGTATAATTGAAATTAAAAATATCCAAATCCAGTACCCAATATTGTATTCAAGTATGAGTCCTATTCTTCCATTTTCAGCAACAAGAATTTCTCCCCACATTAAAAAACTTATTGCAATCAAAAATGAAATAATCGAAAGGAATAAATTAGTTTTTACATTCTTAAAATAAGCTCTTAATGCAAAAAATGATAAGGGATTAGCAAGCCAAACTATAGATTCAAATAATCCTCCTCCCAAAAAGGCAATTGGGCCCGTTAAAAAAAGCTCAGATGATTTATATTTTTTTATTCCTTCGTAATCTTTTACCGTAATGGCTGTAAAAAACAGTGACAAAATA
>NZ_JALAHD010000315.1 GCF_022712095.1 Chryseobacterium sp.
ATATAAACTTTGTTAACAAAATATAACTTGATGTCAACAAGTTTATATTTTTGATATATTTGCTGCATGATTTTACGAGGAGAAAACTTAATCAAGGAATACGGTCCCAAAAAAGTTGTAAAAGGAGTTTCTGTGCAGGTTGAACAGGGAGAAATTGTTGGTTTGCTGGGCCCTAACGGAGCCGGTAAGACAACATCATTTTATATGATTGTAGGATTGGTTAAGCCAACTTCTGGTAAAATATTTCTGGATAATCAGGAAATTACTACTGATGCCATGTACAGAAGAGCCCAAAAAGGTATTGGGTATCTTGCTCAAGAAGCGTCTGTTTTCAGGAAACTTTCTGTAGAAGAAAATATTATGGGTGTTTTACAGCTTACCAAGTTGTCTAAACGTGAGCAGCAGATCAAATGTGATGAGCTTATTGAAGAATTTTCTTTGCAGCATGTTCGTAAAAACAGAGGGGATCTTTTATCAGGAGGTGAAAGGCGTAGAACGGAGATTGCCCGCTGCCTCGCCACAAGCCCTAATTTTATTCTTCTTGATGAACCTTTTGCCGGAGTAGACCCGATCGCTGTAGAAGATATTCAGAAGATTGTAAGAAGTCTGGTTGATAAAAATATCGGAATATTAATCACCGACCATAATGTACAGCAGACTCTTGCGATTACTAACAAAACTTATATCATGTTTGAAGGAAGAATATTAAAAGAAGGTCTTCCTGAAGATTTGGCTAATGACCCTCAGGTGAGAGAGGCGTATTTAGGAGAAAATTTCGTGTATCAGAATATCTTTGACAAACCAAAAAAGAAAAAATATGCCTATAATATATGGGCCGGGAATTTTGATTCTAAAGTTCAGTTTCAGAGTTTTGTAGATGATAATTTTTCTCAATTCGATGATGTGAGGCTTATGTATGGATTTGAAGAGATTGGTTTTGCTTCATTAGGGAATTCCGAGATAGAACATATTTTTACTGATGTAGTAGATAAAAATGCCAATAACTCATTTTTATTCCAACGTAAAGAAATTTCTTCCCAATATTCGATAGAGCAGGCCGAAGCAGAATCTGCATCTGCCGGAAAACCGGAATTACATTATCTCACGACCTATTGGTATGAATCTTAACATTAAAGTCAAGTGATTATTTGCTTGAATTGATAATATAACGTACCTTTTCTCCTGAAAACGGTACGTTTTTACTTGAATATATCCATGGCAAAACCTTTTAACAGAACAATTACCTTTCTGGGAATCTATAAACAATTAGTTCCATTTATCAGACCTTATCGTTTAATGATTTACGGAACCTTATTCCTTACTTTTCTGGGAGCACTTGCAGCTCAGGTCAATCCTATTGTTTTAAAATATACGGTAGATGAGGTGACTACGCTTACTCATCTCCCTCATCCTATGTCTGAAGGAATCCATATTCTTGTGGTTATTTCCATTATTCTGTTAGGAAAAGAACTTTTAAATATCTTCATTAATTTCGGGCAGAAATTTTATGGAGAGAAGATCAGAATTAATGTAAGCTCCGTTTTGGCCCAGTCTGCGATTGATAAAATCCTGACCTACCGTGTGTCTTATTTTAATGATGAAAATCATGAATCAGGAAAGCTTCAGATTAGAATAGACCGGGGAATTGAAAGTTTGACAAAATTGGTACAGAATTTTTTTATAGATATCCTTCCTCTTTTTTCAAATGCTATTATTGCTTTGATAATTATGTATATGCAGAATGTATATGTGGGATTGGTCTCAACGATTATTGTTCCTATTTATTTTTATGTAAGTTCTTTGCAGGCAAAAAAATTATCAGGAGTTCGCCGTCAGCTGAGAAATCAGAGAGAGCAAAAAACTTCAGGATTATTAAATCTGATCAATTCCATCATGGTGATCAAAAGTTTTGTAAGAGAAAAATTTGAAGGGAAAAAACAATATGATTTGCAGATGCAACTGATGGAAAGTCAGATGTTTACCAGAAAAACCAACTTTATATATGACGGGCTGAAAACTTTTATTGAGCAGTTCGGAGTTGTACTTATTATACTTTTAACTGTTTATCTGGTGCTTGACCAGCAAATGACCATTGGCGCAATCATGCTGCATATTATGCTTTTTAATAATGTTTCAGCTCCTATTCGCCAGCTACACCGTATTTATGATGATATGAATGATGCTATGATTTATGCAGAGGGTTATTTTGATATTCTGAATGCAGATGATGAAACAGAACAGAACGGAAAATTTGTAGAAAAAGAAATTAAAGGAAAATTTGAATTAAAAAATGTCAACTTTTCTTATCCTAACGGAACTCAGGCGCTTCATGATGTTTCCATGACTATTGAAAATGGAAAAACTACAGCGCTTGTAGGATTGAGTGGTGCAGGAAAATCTACAGTAATTAACCTTTTATGTAAGTTTTACCTCCCTGATTCAGGAGATGTCTTTTTGGATGATGTGAATTTGAATGAATATGACAATACTTTTTTAAGAAATGACTTAGGCCTGGTTCTACAGAGAAATCATATTTTTCAGGGAAGTATTGAAGATAATATCCGCTATGGAAATATGAATGCAAGCTTTGAAGAAATTCAGGAAGCAGCTAAAAAAGCTTATTTGCACGATCAGGTCATGGATTTGCCCGATCAGTATCTGCATGATGCAACACAGCTTTCCGGAGGCCAGCAGCAGAGAATTGCAATTGCCAGATTGTTTCTGAAAGATCCCCCGATTATCTTCCTTGATGAACCTACAGCAAGTTTGGATGCAATAGCTACAGAGCAGATTAAAAATTCACTGGATGCTATAAAAGAAGGGAGAACAGTAGTTATTATTTCACATTCATTATCCCAGATCCTGGATTCGGATATTATTTATGTAATGAAAAAAGGAAGAGTGGTTGAAAATGGAACCCATGATGAGCTTTATGACAAAGAGGGAACATATCGTGAGATTTTTGATGCCTCTGCAAGAAGTCTTAATTTGGACCGGCTGGTTAAAGCTTATAAAGAGGAATAATGAATGATCATTATCTTAAAAAACTGGATAGAGTAACGGCTATTCTCACTCAATTACAGTCGAGGCCATTAGTAAGAGCGCAGGATCTTGCGGAGAAATTTGAGGTAAGCATACGGACGATTTATCGTGATATTAAAACGTTGGAAAATGCCGGAATTCCAATTGTAGGAGAAGCTGGAAGCGGTTATTTCCTTATGGATGGTTATAAATTACCGCCCGTAATGTTTACAAAAGAAGAGGTTCTGAGCTTTATTACTTCAGAAAAGCTGATGCAGAAATTCTCTCATCAAAGTATGGGAACCCATTATCAGACCGCTATGGGAAAAGTACGTTCAGTACTGCGTTATTCAGACAAAGATATGATTGAAAACGTGGAAAACCAGATCGATGTTTTCAGTTATCATTCTCCTCCCACAGAAGCAGAAGTTATTAAAAATGTTCTTCCTACTATTTTAGAAAGCATTGCAGAAAAATATCAGCTTATCATAGAATACAGAAGTGTGAATGCGGAGGTTTCAAAGCGGACCATTGAAGCGGTAGGCGTGTTTTTCGAATTTAATTATTGGTACATTATGGCTTTCTGTACCCTGAGAAAAGATTTCAGGCAGTTCAGAGTAGACCGGATTTTGAAAATATCAAAAACTTCTCAGTCATTTTCTCAGGAATATGGCCAGATTAATGACTACAGAAAGAAATGTAATGAAAACCCAACCCTTGTAAAGCTTTTGGTAGAAAAGAAAGTGATGGGATATCTTTCCAATTCCAAAAAATACTATGGACTTATTGAAGAGGAAGAAACTGAAGAAGGAGTTTTACTAACTTTTAAAACAGAATGGATCAATGATGGATTTCCTCGTTGGTTAATCACTTTCGCAGATTATGCTACAGTATTGGAGCCCGAAATTCTTAAGGTTAAATTAAAAGAAATAATTACTAATATTTCTGCAAAACATATTATCCATAACTAAATATCTATTACAAGTTGATTATAAGTGTTTTTTGATTGGGTAATAT
>NZ_JALAHD010000316.1 GCF_022712095.1 Chryseobacterium sp.
GAGTATGAAAAAATTATTTATTTGGTTTCCTATTTTACTGTTTTTTACAGTTGTATGTGTAGGATCTCAAGCCCATAAGGAAATAGGGGCTCATACTTCTTCTTTACATTTACAAGATCAGTTATTTCAAAAAGCAGATCATCACTTTCCAATCGGATTTGATGTTTTATCAGACAGTCCGGATGAGCTGACGCTTGATGATCTCGATAAAGTGAAATTTGATGCGGGGGCTGTTGTGGAACAATGGATCTCTTACTTTTTTACAGTCCATTATTTTTCTTTTCTGCCTGTAGTTGTTCATCATCAGCCTTATAATAAGGTTCCTAAGTATATTCTGTATCATTCGTTACAGATTTCTAACCTTTAATTATTTTCCAGTCCGACAAGATGCTAGACATCCGTAGTATTTACGGATAAGGAGTTCTGTGTCCGGATTTTCATTTTTTTCGATGCTGAATTTGCCTTTTTCTGAAGGCAGACAAGATAACGCATGTCCAATTAAAATTTAACACATATGCATTTAACCCCAAGAGAAACAGAGAAGCTCATGCTTTATATGGCAGGTGAGCTGGCTCTGAAAAGAAAGGCCCGTGGTCTGAAATTAAATTATCCCGAAGCTGTGGCACTCATCAGTCATTTCTTACTGGAAGGCGCAAGAGATGGTAAAAAAGTAGCTGAACTTATGCAGGAAGGTGCTCAGATTCTTACTAAAGATGATGTAATGCCCGGAGTGGCGGATATGATTCATGATGTGCAGATCGAGGCTACATTTCCTGATGGAACCAAGCTGGTAACCGTACACAATCCAATACGTTAACCTTATACACTATGATACCAGGAGAAATTTTTGTAAAAGAAGGGACTATTAGCTGCAATGAAGGCAGAAATACCGTAACCTTAAAAGTTATCAATACAGGTGACCGTCCCATTCAGGTAGGTTCCCATTTTCATTTTTTTGAAGTTAATAAGGCAATGAGCTTTGAGCGTGAAAAAGCATTCGGTAAACGATTGAATATTGTAGCCAGTACTGCGGTACGTTTTGAACCGGGAGAAGAAAAAGAAGTGGAACTTGTTGAAATAGGAGGAAGTAAAAAAGCAATGGGCTTTAATAATCTTGTTGACGGATCGGTAGATTCAGAAGCTCAGAAAGAAGCAAGTCTTACGAAAGCGAACCAATTAAATTTTAAAAATCTGTAATATGAGCTTACCAGTAGACAGAAAACAATACGCTAATATATTAGGCCCTACCACAGGGGACAGAATCAGATTAGGAGATACCGAGCTGATCATTGAAATAGAAAAAGACTTTACCCATTATGGGGATGAAGCAGTGTTTGGAGGAGGAAAAACCGTTCGTGACGGAATGGGGCAGAATGTAACTGCAAAAAGAGATGAAGGAGTACTTGATCTTTGTATTACCGGCGCTACAATCATTGATCACTGGGGAATTGTAAAGGCGGATATCGGTATTAAGGATGGAAAGATCATTGGCATCGGTAAAGCCGGAAACCCTGAAACGATGGATGGAGTAACATCCGGTATGATTATCGGGGCTTCTACGGAAGTACATGGTGGAAAAGGATATATTATAACAGCCGGAGGAATCGATACCCATATTCATTATATATGTCCGCAGCAGATTGAAACCTCTTTATACAGTGGAATAACGACAATGATAGGAGGTGGAACAGGTCCTAATGACGGAACCAATGCCACCACATGTACACCCGGGAAATTCAATATGCAGAAAATGTTGGAAGCTGCAGAAGAATATCCGATGAATTTAGGATTCTTCGGAAAAGGAAACTGTTCTGCTGAAGGACCTATTGAAGAGCAGGTGGAAGCCGGAGCTTTAGGAGTAAAAATACATGAAGACTGGGGAGCGACTCCGGCAGTAATAGATGCAGCTTTAAAAGTAGCAGATAAATATGACGTTCAGGTGGCTATCCATACCGATACTCTGAATGAAGGAGGTTTTCTTGAAGATACGATGAGAGCGATCAACGGTAGAGTTATTCATACCTTCCATACCGAAGGAGCAGGAGGAGGACATGCACCGGATATCATTAAAGCGGCAATGTATCCTAATGTGCTGCCTGCTTCCACCAACCCTACACGTCCCTATACGGTTAATACCATTGACGAGCATTTGGATATGTTGATGGTATGTCATCACCTAAGCAAAGATATTCCTGAAGATGTGGCCTTTGCAGATTCCAGAATTCGTCCGGAAACCATAGCTGCAGAAGATATTTTACATGATATAGGAGTATTCAGTATTATGAGTTCCGATTCACAGGCGATGGGAAGGCCGGGAGAAGTGATTACCAGAACATGGCAGACGGCCAGTAAAATGAAAGATCAGCGAGGACAGCTGCAGGAAGATGAAAATACTGAGAATGATAACTTCAGAGTAAAACGTTATGTAGCTAAATATACGATTAATCCTGCTATTGCTCATGGGATTTCTCATTATATAGGTTCTGTAGAAAAAGGGAAAATGGCAGATCTTGTGATCTGGAAACCTGCATTATTTGGAGTAAAACCGGAAATGATCGTAAAAGGAGGATTCGTTATCGCCAGTAAAATGGGTGACCCGAATGCTTCTATTCCGACTCCTCAGCCTGTTATTTACAGAAATATGTTCGGAGCTCATGGTCGTGCCAAGTATGGAACCTGTGCTACTTTTGTTTCTCAAGTGTCTATTGACAATGGAACGATAGCTGAATACAAGCTGGAAAAAATGATTCTTCCGGTGAAGAACTGCAGAAATATTTCCAAAGCAGATCTTATCCATAACAATAAAACTCCTGTAATAGAAGTGAACCCCGAAAACTATAAAGTGACAGTAGATGGTGAACATATTACATGTGAACCGGCAGAAAAACTTCCGTTAACTCAACTCTACTATTTATTCTAATGAGAATTCAGGCTCCGGTGAGAGCCGGAGTCTTTTCATAAAACAATACAAACATGAAATATTTTAAAAAAGCTGCCTGTATGGCTATGGTAGCCGGGGTAGGTCTGTGCTCAACTTCACTGAAAGCCCAGTTTTTAGGAGGCTTGAGAATAAAAGCTGATGAGCCGGGACCCAAAGGACAGTGGATGATATATGGCTCATTTGATTATTCAAAAACCAATACGCCTTACCATACAAGCAGCTCTGTAGGAACAGATGCTGTAGCAGGTGTACCCCTCGGGATCGGTTACTTTATCAATAATAATGATGTAATAGGAGTGAATTATGCCTACGCTCAGGATGTTTCAGATGGACATACCGTTTATAAGCAAAACGAAACAGGAGTGTGGTATAGCCCTTCTGTATCATTGGGAAAATATTTTGCGCTGATAGGGCAGGTAGATGCCCATTATGTCTGGGGACAAAAGGAGTCTGAAGTCTCAGGCTCTATGGAGAATTTTAATGGATTCCGTTTACGTGCTTACCCCATATTTGCCATATTTCTTGGAGGAGGCTGGGCTTTGAAATTCAAATTTGCCGAGCTTTCCATGTTACAGACTAAAGTGAAAAATGAAGGATGGACTAAAAATTATGTAGCAGGTTTGAGCGGTTCAACCTTGGGAGTGGGAATTTCTAAAAACTTTGACTTCAGAAAAAAATCGCAGCCATGATTATTCACGAAACAATAGGAAACATTTCAAAAAGAAATGTAAAAGAAAAAGTAATAGACTACCTGGATTTGGAATGGTTTGAAACCACCAAAAGAATTCAGCGTAAAAAAACAAGAGGCGGGCTTGATATTGCCATTAAATTTTTAAGGGAAGGGCAGCGCCTGAGGGAAGGAGATATTCTTTTGGAAGTCGGAGATCAGCTTGTTGTTGTAAATATTCTGGAAACCGAAGCAATAGTGATCAGTCCGAAATCTCTGTTGGAAATGGGAACAGTTTGTTATGAGATCGGGAATAAACATATTCCGCTTTTTATTCAGGAGAATCAGGTCTTACTGCCTTTTGAAATGCCAATGTACAGATGGCTTGAAGCGAGCGGATATGCTCCGGAGGCAAAATCTGTAAAACTGCTGAATCTACTGAAATCCAATGTTGAACCTCATGGACACGGAAGTCTGGGCTCTACGATATTCAATAAAATTTTAAAAATGGCAGCTCCTAAAGATGAATAATACAATGAATTTTTTAGCCAGTTTATTACACCTGGCGGATCCAACCTTACCCATTGGAGGATATACCCATTCCAACGGTCTCGAGACCTATGTTCAAAAAAGGATTGTTCATAATGTGGAAACAGCCAGAGAATTTGTAAAGAATATGCTGACATTTAATCTTAAATATAATGACGGTTCTTTTGTGAAACTGGCATACGAAGCTGCACAAGTCGAAAATTTACAGACTATACTGGATCTTGATCAGGAGTGTA
Organism: Chryseobacterium sp.; assembly: GCF_022712095.1. GTDB lineage: Bacteria > Bacteroidota > Bacteroidia > Flavobacteriales > Weeksellaceae > Chryseobacterium. Next base: position 4,394 of record NZ_JALAHD010000316.1, read on the forward strand.
ATGCCTTAAAATGTCCCAGGGAAATCCGTCAGGCAAGCCAAAAGCTGGGATTACGCCTTATTAAAATTTTCAAAAGATATCGGCATTTATCTTTTATGGATTCGTATGAAGCCTCAGTTAAAAGAAGAGAAGCCAGCTCACACTACAGTATTGTGTTCGGAATATATGCCTGCCTGCTGGAAATTCCTTTATATGAAGCACTCTTTGGGTTTTATTATACTTCTGCGTCAGGAATGATTACCAATGCTGTAAAGCTGGTGCCGCTGGGACAGCTGGATGGTCAGGATGTGTTGTTTAATTTATATCCGGTGATCGAACGTACGGCTTTAGAAACAATCCATCTGGAAAGAGAATATGTAGGACTTTGCAATACATCCTTCGATATCCGCTGTATGCAGCATGAAAGGCTGTACTCACGCTTGTATATGTCTTAATTATCATAAAAAAATCAATTTAAAATCTTTAAAAATGGAAAACAGAAAATATATCAAAATAGGAGTGGCAGGACCTGTAGGTTCAGGAAAAACTGCTTTATTGGAACGTTTAAGCAGAAAATTATACGGGAAATATGACCTGGGTGTAATTACCAATGATATTTATACCAAAGAAGATGCAGAATTTATGGCTAAAAACAGCCTGCTTCCCCATGACAGAATCATCGGTGTGGAAACAGGGGGATGTCCTCACACAGCCATTCGTGAAGATGCCAGTATGAATCTTGAAGCGGTAGACGAGCTGGCAGAACGTTTCCCCGATATAGAATTGGTGCTGATCGAAAGTGGAGGAGATAACCTTTCTGCTACTTTCAGTCCTGATTTAGCAGATGTTACGATTTTCATCATTGATGTAGCAGAAGGGGAAAAAATTCCGAGAAAAGGAGGTCCCGGCATTACTAGGTCAGATCTGTTGATTATTAATAAAATAGATTTAGCCCCTCACGTAGGAGCCAGTCTTGAAGTTATGGAAAGAGATGCCCGAAGAATGAGAAATGGAAATCCTTTTGTATTTACCAATCTTAAAACAGAAGAAGGACTGGATAAAGTAATCGGATGGATTAAAAAATATGCCCTGCTGGAAGAATGTGAAGAACCTAATCTTGTAAGATAAATGGATAGCCGCTTACATATCACAGCAGGATATAAAGAAGGAAGCTCCTATGTGAAAGATTTATTCGTATCTCTTCCTTTCCGTGTGGTTTCCGTAGGGCAGCGAAAAAGTGACAATAAATTGTACCAGATGGTCATGAGTTCTTCTCCGGGTATTTTAGATGGAGATCATTATCAGCTGGATATTGATCTGGAAGAAGGTGCTGCTTTACAATTACAGTCACAATCCTATCAAAGGCTTTTTAATATGGAAGGAGAAGCAGTTCAGCAGTTGAATATTTCCTTACAGGATCATACCTCATTTGCCTATGTTCCACATCCGGTTGTTCCGCATGAAAATTCCAGTTTTAAAACCAAAGCTAAAATTCGGATAGGAAAGAACAGCCAGGTGATCATGAGTGAGATTATTACCTGTGGGAGGAAGCATTACGGGGAGCTTTTTAAATTAAGGCGTTTTCAGAACCTTACGGAAATTTTTCATGAAGATAAACTGGTTATAAAAGATAATATCCTGATTCAGCCTGATCTTATTCCTATTAGCAGTATAGGAAATCTTGAGCAGTTTACCCATCAGGGGACACTCATATTTTTTACTACAAAAGATCAGGATATACCGGTTCTCATTGAAATCATATTCACTCTAATGGAATCTTATCAGGAGGAAATGGAAATCGGAATTTCAGAAATGGAAGAAAAAGGTTTTGTTGTTAGGGCACTGGGCTATGGCGGTGAAGTAATGTATAATTTTTTCCTGAAGATACAGGATATCCTTTGGGAGCTTGAATAAAATAATCAATAATGAATACTACAATCTGGGCATTAATCGTAAGTGCCGTTTCTATAAGTTTTATCCATACCGCTTCAGGTCCGGATCATTACCTTCCCTTCATTGTGCTGTCAAAATCAAAACGATGGAGCCGGAGTAAAACTGTTTTTCTAACCATTGCCTGTGGATTCGGGCATGTTCTAAGTTCACTGGTGATCGGGGCAGCTGGTGTTTTTCTCGGATGGCAGCTTAACAAGTTTTCCTGGTTTCAGAATCTCAGGGGTAATATTTCGGGATGGGCACTGCTGATTTTCGGAATCTTTTATCTGATCTATGGTCTTGTTCAGGCTTTAAGGAATAAGCCACATAAACATTTTGATGTAATGGGAGAAGATGTTTACGTATATGAACACAATCACACTGAGGTGGTTATGCCACAAAGCCGTATTAAAGTGACTCCCTTTGTTCTGTTTATGATCTTTGTAATGGGCCCGAGTGAACCGCTTACTCCTCTTCTTTTTTATTCAGGATTAAACAGATCAGTATCTGAAATTCTGGCTCTTGTTATTCCTTTTACTTTAACGACGGTTGCTACAATGTTGGGAATGGTTTTATTGGGAAGATACGGCTATTCAAGTCTTTTCAGTAATGATAAATTGGAAAGATATATAGGAGTTATAAGTGGAGCGGTGGTAACGGTATGCGGAGTAGGAATGGTCTTTTTGGGATGGTAAAATAAAGTAAATATTATGAATAATTTTTTTAAACAAATACCTTTTGTTGACAATATATTAAAAGGAATAGGACAGATCATGCTGCAGGAAAACAGATGGACGGGGCTTCTGTTCCTGATCGGAATTTTTATGGGAAGCTGGCAGTGCGGTATTGCTGTACTTTTGTCTACAGCGGCCGGAACTTTTACTGCCATGAAGCTTAAATATGATAAAGCAGAGGTCAATGCCGGACTTTATGGCTTCAGTGCTGCACTTGTAGGTGTCGCGTTAGCCTTCGTATTTCAGACCACTCTTTTAATATGGATTCTGATCATTGTGGGAGGAGCATTGGCAAGTATTATTCAGCATTTTTTTATACGGAAAAAGATTCCCGCATTTACTTTTCCATTCATCATTATTACATGGATCAGTGTGTTTATACTGCATCATTTTACACTGATCCCGCCTTCTGAAATGATAAGTTCTCATGCAGATTATGTGGACTATGATGATTTTCTGACTTCTATCAATGGTTTTGGAGAAGTAATTTTTCAGGGAGGAGTATTATCCGGAGCTATCTTTTTTATTGCCGTTTTCATTAGTTCACCTGCTGCAGCATTGTACGGATTTGCCGGGTCAATATTGGGTGCTTATCTCTCTCATATGAACGGAGAGCCGATGGAACAGATCCATATGGGGTTATTTGGATTTAATGCAGTGCTTTCCGCCATTGTCTTTTCTGGTTTCAAAAAAACTGACGGATTGTGGGTATTAATAGCAGTGCTTATTACGGTAGGTATTGATGATTTTCTGATCGATAATAATATATTGAGTGAAGTGGGAGGAGTTCTTACTTTTCCTTTTGTAGCAGGAACCTGGGCTACATTGTTTATTCAAAAACTTTTCCCGGGAACCACTAAAAATAAGAAGTAAACAATGAAGAAAAATAAATTAGTAGTTGCTTTTCTTGTGTTGTGTACACATGGAATTATGCAGGCACAAGAGATAAAGGAAAAGCAATTATTTATTAAGGACGCAGATGATAAATTTCCAATCAGTGATGCTTTGATTTTATATAATAATGGTACGGATCATACCCATTCCGGAGCTGATGGCTCCTTTCAGTTGAAGAGTTCATCTTTTCCTGATACTTTGGTAATCAGCCATGACGGATATGATCAGATGAAATGGGTGGTTAGCAGTGGTGATAAGAAAAGCAGGACTGTTTTTCTACAGCATAAACCTTTTCAGATTTCAGAAGTGGCTATTAATCACAGTTCGTTTCTGTCAGCAATTACCAAAGTGGATCTCAATAAATTTCCGGTTAATTCGGCACAGGATTTATTACGTAAAGTACCGGGGTTATTTATTGCACAGCATGCCGGAGGTGGGAAGGCAGAGCAGCTTTTTCTGCGGGGTTTTGATGCCGATCATGGAACTGATGTCAGCGTCAATGTAGATGGGATGCCTGTTAATATTGTTTCTCATGCCCACGGACAAGGATATTCAGATCTGCATTTTATCATTCCTGAAACCGTTAATAATATTGATTTTGGAAAAGGAGCTTATTATATGGATCGGGGTGATTTTGATACGGCAGGATATGTTGATTTTCAGACCTATGACCGTTTGAAAAATAGTATGGTGAAGCTGGAAGGCGGGTCTTTTAACAGTAAAAGGATATTGGGGATGTTTAATATTATTAATGATCCTGTCGGCCGTAAAAATGCTTATGTAGCTACAGAATATAATTATACCGATGGCCCTTTTGATGTCAAACAGAATTTTAACAGAGTCAATATTTTTGGAAAATACAATCAATGGCTGACTGATAATGATTATTTTAATATCCAGTTTTCCACTTTCAATTCCTCCTGGAATGCATCAGGACAGATTCCCGAGCGGGCTGTTAACGAAGGGATTATTGACCGATGGGGAAGTATTGACCCTACAGAAGGCGGAAGTACATCACGCACCAACCTTCAGATGAATTATAAACATATTATTTCTTCGTCTGAACATCTGGATGCCATGGTCTGGTATTCCCATTATAATTTTAACCTGTACTCCGACTTTACTTTTTATCTTAAAGATAAAGATCATGGAGATGAAATTCAGCAGACGGACGGAAGAGATATTTATGGAGCCGAATTTAAATATACCAAGAACTTCTCCCTGTCTAACGGAACGTTAGACTGGATTTCAGGATTGGGATTCAGAAATGATGATATAGGAACTTTACAGCTGAATCATGTGTACCGGAGAGATCTACTTTTGGACAGACTTTCGGATGTGACCGGTGTGGAAACGAATCTTCATGCTTATTCCGGATTGATTTGGAAAACCGGAAAATGGACGATTAATCCCGGATTGAGAATCGATCATTTTATATTTAATCTGCATGATCTTTTAAATGTTGAAGCTCCATCCGGCCCATCATCAGAAGCTACAAGACTAAGCCCGAAACTGAATTTTTCCTATGCTGCTAATGATAAAATGATGTGGTTTCTGAAAACCGGGATGGGATTTCATTCCAATGACATACGGGTGGTTGTACAGGAGAAAAACTCCAAAACATTGCCTTATTCTGTGGGCGGCGACTTGGGAGTAAGGCTTCACCCCTTTAAATCTCTGATTATTACACCGACACTTTGGTATATGTTTTTACAGCAGGAATTTGTATATGTGGGTGATGATGCAGTAGTAGAGCCTTCAGGGAAGTCTCAGCGATATGGTGCCGATCTCGGTATCCGTTTTCAGCCATTGGAAAATATTTACTTGAATGCAGATCTTAATTATTCTCATGCAAGATTTACCGGAGAAGCAAAAGGTGAAGATTATGTTCCGCTTGCCCCGGTAGTTACGAGTACAGGATCTGTCAACTGGGATTTTCTTAATGGATTTTCTCTTGGTCTTCAATACCGTTATCTCGGTTCCCGTCCTGCAGTGGAGGATAACAGTATCAGGACGAAATCTTATTTTGTAAATGATCTTGTTCTTTCTTATAACCGTGCGAAATGGGGAGCTAATATACAGGTGAATAACCTTTTCGATGTAAAATGGAACGAAGCACAATTTGCTACGGAGACCCAGCTACAGAATGAAACAGTGCCTGGGACAGATCTCACTTATACTCCGGGGATTCCTTTCGGAGTGAAAGTAGGAGTGTATTATAAGTTCTGAGATACAATGTACAACTAACTCGATTCATTAAATTTGCAATAACAATTTATCATGGAAGTATTATCCAATTTTCAATATAAAAAGCTTTTTCTCCCAAATATTACTGAGAAAATCTTGGCTAATAATGCTGATATACAGCTTTACAGACTTGAGAATTACCTCAAAGGGATTCTTATGCCTGTGATTCCCTATCGGACGACCTTTAATTTTCTTATTTTTGTAACTAATGGGCATATTAAACAGTATTTGGAAAACAAAGAATACTGCGCTGAAAAAGGAGGGGTGATTCTCATTAAGCAGGGTACCATAACGGCTACACTGGACTTATCAGATGATATAGAAGGTTTTTTTCTCGCTTATGAGAACAGTATTTTATCTGAGCAGGAGCTTCCCAGGCATAAAACCAGTATCTTTTTTATGACTCCTTTTCTGAAATTAGACAGCCTGACCTATAATACGATTAAACAGCTTCTTCCGATCATGGAACAGGAATTATGGCTTAATACCCTTAACGTCAATGATGTGGTTATTACGATGCTTCATCTTATACTGGTGAAAATGCTGACCATGGATTTGAACAGTCATCACAAATCGGCAACACGTCCTATGGAATTATCTCTTCAGTTCCGGGATTTGTTATTTAAATATCATGTAGGGGAAAAACGGGTGGCATTTTATGCGGATAAACTATCGGTGACTGAGAATTATCTTAATAAATGTGTGAAAAATGTAACTCAGAAATCTCCGAAGCAATGGATTAATGAAATGGATGTCAATTATGGTAAAGCACTTTTACACTCAAGTAAAGATATTGCAGAAATAGCCTATGAGCTTAACTTTCATACGGCTTCCCATTTTACACAGCTTTTCAAGAAAATTACGGGAATTACTCCTAAAGAATACAGGATAAAGTTTTTAAGGGATAGAGGTAAAATGGTATATAGGTAAGCTGGGTTTTATATTTTTTCGTTTTCCAGGATTTTCAATACTAATTTTTCTTCCTGTGCAAGTCCGGCTTTTCCATCATTTACTTCAATATCTTCGAGCTCATCCAGATATTTTTTTATTGTATTATTTTCGTAAAGATTAATAACCAAAGGATGTACATAATACTTTTTGCATACATTGCTGGTATTTCCCAGATGTGAAGCTACAATCTCCAGAGCTTCTTTTACTTTCTTTCTGTATTCTGCATTATTTTCTGCATATCCTATTTCTTTGAAAGCAATCAGGGCACTTACTGTTCCGGACCATGTCCTGAAATCTTTAGCAGTAAAATCTTCGCCGCTTATTTCTTTGATGTACTCATTTACCATTCCCGAATCAATGGAATGACGATTTCCTTCATCATCATAATACTGGAAGAGTTCTTTTCCGGGAATATCTTTACATTTCTGAACCAGTCTTGCCAGTTTTTTACTTTTAAGATCGATATGATGCATAATGCCCTTTTTACCTTTAAAAGAGAATTGTATTTTTTGTCCCTGTATTTTTACATGTTTATCCTTTAAAGTGGTAAGCCCGAAAGATCCATATAACTTTTCATAAACATTGTTTCCCACACGGATATTAGTGTGCTGCATAAGGCTTACAACGAGGGCAAGGATTTTTCTTTTTTCAAAATTCCTTAGAGCCAGATCCTTCTCTACCTGAAGTCGCATATCAGGCAGTGCATATCCGAACTGAAGCATTCTGTAAAACTTGGTATGATTTCTCAGGGCACTCCATAAAGGATGATAACGGTATTGTTTTCTCTTTTTAGCATCAAAACCGGTGGCCTGGAGATGTCCGTTTTCAAGAATACAGATCCAGACATTTTCCCATGCTGGAGGAATGACCAGTTTATTGATTCTTGTGATTTCTTCCTTATCTGTAATTTTTTCTCCGTCTTTAAAATAAATATATTTTTTGCCTCTCTTTTTTCTAATGATTCCGGTAGAATCTGCGTCGGAAGTATATATAAGATGTACAGCCTTGGCAGATGCTTCCGGATCATTCATGATCTTAACGATCTTAGAAGGTTTGAGGTGAGAAATGATTTCCCAGTCTGTAGAGTTCATATATATAAAGTGGTTATGAGTTTTTACCCCTCGAAAATAGTAACAGGATAATCACTATTACGGCGATAACTAAAATGATCCCCCACCACATCCCTGCTTTAAATATTGTTTCTATAGCTTCACAGCTGGTCAGAAAAAGTAAACTGATTAGAGCAATACTGAATACGCTTATTTTTTTCATAAATTATATATTTAGGTGTTGGTTATTATACTCTGTGATGATCCGGTCTCCACTTCTGAATGGATCTTTTGATCTGGTCTCCTGAAATGTTTTCATGGAGTGCTTTATACAGAAGTTCTTTAAACTCCTCATCATAGGTGAAGCGCAGCGCTGCTATCTGATCGAATTTCAGTTTTTCCTCTACATCATCCGATCTTTGGCTAAAGATTTCAAAATATCTCTGTTTGAATTCCAGTCTTAGTAGACGATCCTGAAGTCCCAGTGCATAATGCTGCCTCAGCATTATGGCTAAATAGAAGATCAGAAAAATAATAACAGAAAAAAGAATCCAGCTAAGCCGGTTCTCTGAATCATTCCCTACTTGATACAGCCCGACTGCTTCCAAAATGAGTAATAATGGAAGATAAATAAAGTGATGAGGAACATAATATTTCCTGTGATTTTTATAATCCTGCGGTTTCATAGAATATATGATAGCAAGAATCTTTCCAAATCATTATATTTTTGATGAAAGTAATGAGTTTTTTATTTTAATAATAGTTTATTTTAGGGTAAACTTTAAAATAAATTTATTTTAAATGAGGTTTGAATTTAAAAATCAAATTTTTTGTAACTTTCAGTTTTAAAAATTTAAGAATGACTTCAAAGGAAAAAATAGCTGCACTTCGTAAAGAAATGCAGATCAATAATGTTGATGCATTTATCGTATATTCTGCAGATCCCCATATGAGTGAATATTTACCTGAAGAATGGCAGGAACGAGCTTGGTTATCCGGGTTTTTAGGTTCTGCAGGTTTCGTAGTGGTGACTAAAGATAAAGCAGGTTTATGGACAGACGGGAGGTATTTTACCCAGGCGACAGCAGAATTGGCCGGTTCAGGAATCGATTTATTTAAAGAAGGAATTGAAGGAACTCCCAATTATATTGACTGGATTATTTCAGAAATTCCATCAGAAGGAAAAGTAGCAGTAAACGGATTAGCTACTTCCCATGCCAATTGGGAATCACTTTCTCAAAAATTGAATTCAAAAAATATACAGCTTGCCGATCTTCCGTTATTAAAGGAAATCTGGAAAGAAAGAGGTACACCGTCGAAAAATCCGATTTTCGTACATCCCTTGGAAAGAGCCGGAAAATCAGTAACGGATAAGCTTTCGGATATCCGTCAAAAGATGGAAGACCAGGAAGTTTCCGTACATATTATTTCAAGTCTTGATGATGTAGCCTGGACACTGAACCTTCGTGGAAGTGATGTAGAAAGTAATCCTGTGTTTTTAGGATATATCGTTATCACCAAGAATGATGCGGTACTCTTCACCGACCTTGAAAAGCTTGAGGTAGAAGCCAGAAAACAGCTGGATGATGCTTTTGTAAAAATGATGCCGTATGAAGAATTTTTCACCTACTTATCTTCTTTTAAGAATGAAAAAGTTCTGGTCTCACCCAATACCAATCAATCCATTATTGAAGCTTTAAAAGGTAATAATCAGCTTGTAAAAGGAGCGGTTCCCGGGAATTTAATGAAGGCTCAGAAGAATGAAGCTGAGTTGGAGGGTTTCCGAAAAGTGATGGTAAGAGATGGAGTGGCGATGGTAAGATTCCTGTATTGGTTAACCCACAGGGCAGGAAAAGAAGCAATGAATGAATATTCCATAGGAGAGGCATTAAGAGAATTTCGTGCTCAAGGAGAAAACTTTGTGGGAGAAAGTTTTGGGAGTATTATCGGATATAAGGGAAATGGTGCCGTAATCCACTATTCCGCTAAAAGTGAGGGAAGCAAAGAGGTAACGAATGAGGGAAGTATTCTGGTGGATTCCGGAGGCCAGTATCTTGAAGGGACAACGGATATTACCAGAACACTGGCATTAGGAGCTGTTTCAGAAGAATTCAAGAAAAATTCCACTTTGGTTTTACAGGGAATGATCCGTCTGTCTATGGCTAAATTTCCAAAAGGAACAAAAGGGGTTCAGCTGGACGCACTTGCCAGATTGCCTTTATGGATGGAAGGAAAAGACTATAATCACGGAACAGGACACGGAGTGGGAAGCTTTATGAATGTGCATGAAGGTCCTCAGAATATCAGAAAAGATATGAATCCTCAGGAACTTCTTTTGGGAATGGTTTGTTCCAATGAACCCGGTTATTATGTGGTAGATGAGTACGGAATCCGTCATGAAAACCTTATCGTGGTGAAAGAAGCGGAAAAAACTTCATCAGGAACGTTCTATGAATTTGAAACATTAACGTTCTGCCCATTCTTTAAAGATATTATTATAAAAGATATTCTTTCTGAAAAGGAAATTGAATGGTTAAACCAATATCATAAAACCTGTGAAGAAAAGCTGTCGCCTTATCTGGAGGGCGATGTTAAGCAATGGTTCTTAGAATTGGTAAGTCCTCTATAAATTAATCCCTGCAGATTTTCTGCGGGGATTTTTTATATATGCAATCCGTGTTTTTACGGATATTATTTTAGGGCTTTCCCTGAAGGCTGTAAGAGTAATTGAAGGTATTTTTGTATTGTTCAGAATAAAACATCATTCATATCTTCATATATACTTAGTATGTCGTAAAATCATCTCTTGCCCCGGGGTGATTTTACTTTTTTAAGATCGTTATACTCTGATCATAGATAATCTGTATAATTCCTCATCCTTGAAAATAACTGAAAAGACGTAACTTTGCAGTATGAATAACGATACTATCTGTGCACTGGCTACTGCCAATGGAGTAGGAGCTTTAGGAATCATCCGTGTTTCGGGAAATGATGCTTTATCTATTGTTCAGAAATCTTTTCCTGCAAAAAAACTGGAAAAGCAGAAATCCCATACCATCCATTATGGATATTTTATGGATGGGGAAGAAGCAATCGATGAGGTAATGCTTTCCATTTTTCTGGCTCCGAAAAGTTTTACTACTGAAAATTCGGTGGAAATAGCTTTTCACGGTTCTCCGCACATCGGTAAACGTATTCTGGAGACACTAATTAAAAACGGTGCGAGAATGGCGAAAGCAGGAGAGTTTACGCTTCGTGCTTTTATCAATGGAAGAATTGATCTTTCCCAGGCGGAAGCGATTGCTGATGTTATTGCCTCCGAAAATGAAGCTTCCCGAAAAGTAGCTATTAACCAGCTTAAAGGGGGAATCACTAATGAAATATCACTGTTAAGAACCGACTTGCTGAATTTTGTTTCCCTGATCGAACTGGAACTGGATTTTGCAGAAGAAGATGTGGAATTTGCTGATAGAAGTGCTTTAAGCCAGTTATTAAACAAGATAGAATCAAAACTTAATTCTCTTATCGAAAGCTTCCAGTATGGAAATGCGATTAAAAACGGAACCGCGGTTGCCATTATCGGCAAGCCTAATGCGGGAAAATCTACTTTATTGAACGCCTTATTAAAGGAAGAAAGAGCTATTGTAAGTAATATCGCAGGAACGACCAGAGATACCATCGAAGAAATTCTTCATATCAAAGGGCATGCATTTCGGTTAATAGATACAGCAGGACTTCGTGAGACTGTGGATGAGATTGAAGCCATCGGAGTTAAAAAAGCGAAAGAGAAGGTTGAAAATGCCAATATTCTGGTTTATCTTGCAGATGCAGGTACAGAAAATTTTTCAGAGGATGTTGAAATGATTAAATCTTTATTAAGACCAGATTTAAAACTGATTATATGTGCTACTAAAATTGATGAGGTTATTCCTACAAAATACGAATCTGTCGAGAATCTGTTCAGAAAAGAAATCTCTCATGAATTTGATTTTATTACCATTTCCGCGATAGAAAATCAAAATATTCAGGATCTTAAAAATGAATTGTCTTCTTATGTAGAGCAGCTACAATCTGAAGAAAATAATGTAGTGATTACCAATCAGCGCCATTTTGAAGCATTACAGAAGTCCCTCGATGCCGTAAACAAGGTAAAAGAAGCTATTTCTTTCCAGATTTCCACGGAATTGTTGGCATATGAACTTAGAAATGCTCTGGAACATCTTGGAGAAATTTCGGGTGAAGTGACTAATGATGAGGTGCTGGGTAATATTTTTTCTAAGTTTTGTATCGGTAAATAAATTTGTTTTCCTTTACTTTCCTTTGTGTTCTTTTATTTGATTTTCAATTATTTATGTGAATTTTATTTTCCTTTGTAAGAGTTTGTTATTACTTTTGTTACATCTTTTGTACACCTTATAATTGAAAAGTTGTACAAATGTACATCTTTAATATTGCCTAATGAAAATTACTCTAAAACAAAAGATACTTAAAAATGGAATGCTTAGTCTTTATATTGAATATTATAAAGGCTCAACGACTGATTCTTCTGGGAAAAGAATTCATC
>NZ_JALAHD010000317.1 GCF_022712095.1 Chryseobacterium sp.
GAAAACAGAGTATTAATAAAGGGTTTTAATGAAATTTATGATTTCTTCAAAAGATTCACATTGATGTATTGAATCATTGGAAGATATTAACCAAAAATCGTTGCGAAATTCAAAATTGAGGGTAGAAAGATCAGTTTGAAAGTTTTTTTGCAATAAAGAATACAACATTTCTTTATATAGTGAGGGAGCTATAATGGTAGGAGCAATAAATTTGTGATTAACTTCAAAGAGGGAAACCTTAGTCAGTTCATAATGTTGGATAAGAATATCTTCTACAATTCCTGAGTATAGCTGGTTATCTTTTACATACCACATAATATCTGCAAATTCTTTTGCTAACCTCCAGTCATGAGAAGAAAACAGGATCAGTTTGTTTTGCTCTTTTGCTAATTTTCTAAGAGTTTTTAGAATAATAATTTTATTCTTTTCATCCAAATGAGTAGTAGGCTCATCCAGTATGATAATAGGGGAATTCTGAGCAAGGGCTCTGCCTATAAATGCTTTCTGTAGATTACCATCTGAAAGGTTTTTTAATAATGTACTTTTATATGACAATAAATCCAGTTCTTCAATAATCCCTGCGACTTCCTGTTGATCTTCTTTTTTTAATTCAAAATAGAAAGGATAGTAAATATATTTTCCCAAAGATATCAAGTCTTCTACCGTATAGTTCTGGGGAATGATCGATTTTGAAAAAACTACTGCTATATTTTCTGCTATTTCTTTTACTGAAAGAGACTGTATTTTTTTTTGTCCAATTAGTATTTCCCCTTTTAATAGAGGAATTTGGTTAAGTACAGACTTAATAAGTGTAGTTTTGCCTACTCCGTTATTTCCGATCAACAGGCATACTTCTCCTAAATTCAGACTTGCGTTTGCTTCTGAAATTAGGCTTTTATCATACCCTATATCTGCCTGCTTGATCTGGATGTGCATATAGTCTTTATTTTTTTAGTCTTATAATATTAAAGATATCAATAAACGTTTGCATACTGTGAGCGGATTTTAAAATTCAGGGATATTCTTTATACTTTATTCTGTTTCAAAAGCATCATCAAAATTACCGGAATTCCAAAAACAGAACTTATAACATTTAACGGTATTTGTGTTTTTTCAGCCACAATAGAAAATAATACCATAATCAACATTCCTAAAAGCATATTCAATATCCATTGCTGCCATAACTGAGAAGGATTATGAATTAAACGGCAGAAATGAGGAACAATAATTCCAATGAATAAAATAGGTCCCAAGAAAGCCGTAATCGTAGCGGAAAGAAGGGAAGAGGAAGTAATAACCAGAAGTTTGAGGTAATGTAAATTAACCCCTAAGCTTTTGGCATATGAGCTTCCCAAAGAATTTCCTATAAGAGGTTTTATGGTTTTAAAACAAATAAGCATTCCGATTAAAACAAATAAAGCCAATATAACAATCTGATTTCTTGTAACCATATTGTTAGCTCCGAAAGACCATAAAATATAATTTTTAAGGCTTTGATTTTCTGCATAAAACTGAAGCAATGAAACGATAGCTCCGGCAAAAGCAGAAATGAGAAATCCAAAAATAATAAGATAAGATTTGTCCTGAAATTTGTTAGACATAGATAATAGAATCAGCATAAGGAATAAACTTCCTAATATGGCTGCCAGACTGAGAAAACTGTTCTGTAAAAATTCAGGAAGATGAATATCATGAGAAAAGAAAATATAAAAAGCAACCGATAAACTGGCTACAGAAGTAATTCCCAAAATGTCGGGACCTGCTAAAGGATTCTGAAAGTATTCCTGAAGTAGAAATCCTGACGTTGGAATAGAAACTCCAGCCAATAGCATGACCAGAACTCGGTTAATCCGGATCTCAGCAATTTGATTATTCTCTGAACGGTCAAAAAAATCATGGAAATGTAAATGTAAAAACCCTGTGTTTAGGTTTATCATGGCAGTAATAATAATTGCAATAAGCAACAGTAAACACAGGATTTTAAATTTCTTTGACATTCTTATTGTAAGAATCTTATTTTATAAATGAATTTATTTTAGAATTCAAAACTTCTTCAGTCATCATTCCTAAAAATTCATCTGTTTTATTTCCTTTCTTCATGTAGGTAAAAGGGATGGAACCTCCGTCCCATTGTTTGAAATTGGCTGTAAAGAAATTCTGATCTAATTTCTTCCCATCCAATAAAACAATATGATTAGTAAGATTATTCTTTTCTCCAAATTCCTTAACAGAAGTACCCCATTCCGATTTATCATCCACACTTACAAAAGTAAACTTAACTGGTTTTCCTTTTAATTCCTCCATTTTATTTTTAAAATGTGGAATTTCTCTAAGGCACGGACCACACCAGGTTGCAAAAAAATTTGTTATGTATAGAGTGTCATTATCTTTTCCTAGATATTGATTAAGATTTTCAGGAGCTATTTCATTAGCAAAAAGAGTAGCGCTTTCATTTCCAGGGCTTTCTGAAACGGAAGTTGAGTCTGCAACCGATGTATTACCATTTACAATGGTATTTTCTTTTTTACAGCTAGCCAATATAACAAGGAAAAGCGTGGATAAAATTATCTTCTTCATAATTATTTTTCTATTTTTGATATGAAGTTATGGAACAACAAATCTACAAAGGGAAACTGATTAAGTTTCACTGGCTAAAAATAGCGAAAAAGGAAGAACTGACCAAAAATACTTTTTCTCTGGAATTTGAAATTCCGGAGGAAATAAAGCATCAATTTAAATTCGAAGCAGGTCAGTTTGTAAGTATAAAATTTGATGCACAAGGTAAAGAAGTTATCAATGATTATTCGATGACTTCTGCACCGTACGAACATAAAATTGCATTGGGAATAAAAGTTAATTCTCCTGATGGCGGTAGTTCTGAATTATTTAAAAATTATGAAGTAGGAGATGAGTTACTTGTAAGTGAACCTAACGGAAGATTTACTTTAGTAACTAAACCTAGTGAATTCAGAACGATTATAGCATTTGCAGCCGGTATCGGTATTACACCGGTTCTAAGCCATTTAAAAGATATTCTTCATAATGAGCCAAGGACAAGAATCTTCCTGTTTTATGGAAATAAAAATTCGGATGAAGTTATATACCGGGATGCATTAGATAATCTGGCAAGAATGTGTGGAGAAAGGCTTCAGATATTTTATTTCTATTCTCAGGAAAAAACAGCTGACCAATTCTTTTATGGTCGTTTGGATGAAAAAAAATTGGCTTTAATTATCAATCAGATTTTGCATCTCGACGATACAGATGAAGAATCTACTATTTGGGACGCTGTAGATGAAGTTTTGATATGTGGAAAAGGTAATATGATCAAGACTTTAGCCAATGCTTGCTACCATCATGGAATCCCTAAAAAAAATATTCATTTTGAACTTTTTGAAGAGTATAATGAGGATATTTATCCAATTGAGAAAGAATTTCCTCTGATTGAAAATGTGGAAGTTGAATTTAAAATGTTCGGTAAAGAATATCACACTATTCTTCCTGATAATAAAGATAAGGTTCTCCAGCAATTGCTTATTCAGAAATTTCCTGTTCCGTATTCCTGTAAATCTGGAATCTGCGGAAGTTGTGAATGTTATCTGGAAGAAGGTGAAGTAGAGTTACTGGAAAATGAATATTTAACGGAAAAAGAAGAGCACCAGGGAAAGATTTTAGCATGCATGTCCATAGCAAAAAGTCAAAAAATAAAGCTTAACTTTGACCTTACTTGAAAATTGTAAAGAACATACTGGGCTTCTGTTTTATATCAATCGAGATCGGAATCTTATTGATATGTCTGGCCAATGCTTGGGTTTTTGCCCTTACAAATGGAAGAACTTATACTAAGATTTCTAAAATCCCTCCCCGCGAGGTTGCATTAGTATTAGGAACATCGCCCAGAATGAGATCAGGATTGTCTAATCCGTATTTTACAAAAAGGATGGATGCTACTGCATTGCTTTATCATCATGGCAAAATCAAGAAAATTATCGTAAGTGGAGAAAAGAGTAAGGGGTATAATGAGCCTGCCGCCATGAAAAATTATCTTGTATATCAGGAAGGAGTTCCTGAAGAGATTATTTTTGAAGATCCTAAAGGATTTAATACTTATAAAAGTATCCTAAGATGTAAGGATGTTTACAAAAAAGATAATGTCATTATCGTTTCGCAAGGTTTCCATAATCTCCGGGCTTTATTTTTTGCCAGAAATAATAATATGAATGCCCTGGGGTTTGATGCACAGGATGTTAACAAACCTGAAAGCTACTACAGAAATCAATTCCGGGAAGTCCTAGCGCGAGTGATTGCTGTAGTGTACTTTGTTTTAGGAATTTCACCCGATTAAAACGGATATCCGAAGGCCAAGTTTAGCGTAGGTTTCCAAGGCTTAATATCATTAAATCTCCATCTTTCACCATCGGGTTTATTCGGATCATAAATTTTATAGGCAAAGTCAAGTCTTAAAGTGATATAAGCAATATTTACCCTTATGCCAAAGCCACTTCCGATTCCCACCTGCCCTAAAAATTTGTTGAATTTGAATTCATCTCCATAGCCCTCATTATAATTTCTAAGGCTCCATGTATTTCCTATATCCGTAAAGAAAGCTCCTTCATACATGTCATTAAATGGAATTCTGTATTCTATATTGGTGGTAAGTTTTATGTCTTCCGTCATATAAGTACGCACTCTTTCATCCACCTGAGAATCTGCAGGCCCTAATCCGCCAAATGCTACCCAGGCTCTTATATCGTTTGATCCCCCATTAAAATAAGATCTGATCACAGGCATGGAAGATGAGTTGCCATAAGGAATTCCAACTCCGACGAACTGACGAAGAACGAGGGTCTGGTTTCCGTTAAATTTGAAATATTTTCTGACATCCAAATCAAACTTCACAAACTGTGCATAAGGTATTCCAAAAATCGTACGTTGAGGGCTGGAAACAATTCCTCCTCCGTCATCTCTTCTTTGATTGAATATACTTAGGATGTTTCCTGCCAATTCAACCTTTCCATTAAAATAAAAGGCATTGGGATAATCCTTTTTACCGATTTCATTATATACAAAGTTATAGATCATGGAAGAAATAATAACATCCTGTGTTTGTCTGTCTTTATTGACCAATGTTCCGGTAAAAGCAGTGAGAAGGTCTGCACCCTGCTGGTTTAAAGTAGCCTGATATCCGGTATCATTAACAATCTGCTGAGATACTTCATCAATTGTCAATTGATCTGAATTAAACTGCTGCTCTGCTGTAGGATTATATTGAAAATAATCACTAAATATTTCACGTCTTACATTGTCATCATTCACAAAATAATCATAATAAGCCGCCTTATTTCTTGTCAAACTCAGCTGAGTATTTAATAATGTGAGTCTGTGGGAAATTTTATCATTCACAGTGGCCAGATAATTAAGTCCCGTATTAAAATTAATCCTACCTAATCCGATATTATTCTGAATAGAAGTCCCCAGTACTATGGAAGAAGTAGGACTATATCTTTTGGGGATTAATTTATAATAATCAAAGGGAAGCAATAATCTTGGGAAGTTAAGAGATGCCTGAGCTGATATCTCATAAGCCATTACTCTTTTATTAATATCTTTTGTACTTTGAATAGATCCAAAGGTCCCCGATAAACCAGTAGAAAGGTTTTCTGCTCCTCCGAAAACATTTCTTGTTGTGAGATCAACAGAAGGAGAGATCCCTAAATTTAATATCTGAGAATAATTAATATCTGTTCCTACTTTCAATTCATATTTGGGAAGGGGCTTTAATAAATATAAAACATCTATAATACTATCATTAGGAGCCTTTTCTCCTCCATACCGTAGAGAATCCCTTGACTTTAGAATACTGAAGTTATTCATCGATAAAAGGTTTCTTTTTGTAAGATCCAATTTTTTCTGGTCATATTCCTGCCCTGTACCTACTGTAATAGCTCTCCAGATAGAAGAGGTTTTATACTGGTTATTCATTTTATGGAACCTGATTCTTCTTAAACTGTCTTTAGTTGTGTTTTTTGGAAAATCTCCAGCTTCATCTACAATGGCTACATCAATATTTCCAATAGTGGCTACTTTATAAGGTGAATCAAGAGAATCTTTGTGGATTTCCATAATAAGCGGAATTTCTTTTCTGCTTTTCAGAGAATCTGCGACGAAAAATATTTCTTCATTGGAACTATTAAATCTATAATATCCTTTTTCTCTCATAAGATCAGTAATTCTGCTTACTTCCTTTTCCAAAACAGTCTGATCAAGAATTTGTCCGGACCTTATAAGGCTTTTATTAAGTTGCTGCTGGTACATGCTTTTAATTCCCGGATCAGGAATATTATAATAATAATCTTTAATATAGGTAGGATCATTATGAGTAATAGAGTATGTTACAGCAGCCTTTTTTGCTGCGGAATCAATATCATGCTTGAATTTAACTTCCGCATCCCAATAACCTCTGTAAACCATTCTTTTTTCAATAGACTCAGCACTTTTTTCAGTTCTTGACTGATCCAATATAACAGGAGGGGAGCCCCAATTATGATATAGCCTGTCCAGAAGCAGACTTTTCCCTATACTGCTTTTCATGTTATATTTAAGGAAAAGAGAATCCCTCAGTTTTTGATTTCTCATTTCACTGGGGTAGGTCATATATTCATTAAGAATAGTATCATATTTAGGATCAGCCTGATTGTAAAACCAAAGGCTTAAAGGCATAAAGAGCAATTGCTTCTTATTTGGTTTTTGCTGAACGTAACTTTTTAATTCTTCATCAAATGTTTCCTTCTTATCTTCGAACACAAATTTGTTCTGCGTCAGCAAATACTCCCCATCAGGAACTTTTTTAGTTGTACTACAAGCATAAAGGAGCCCAATAAATGTTGCAAATGAAATAATTTTATAATATTTTTGAGGAGATTTCTTATAATGCTTACAGCTCATACAATAAAAGTTTTACAATCTTTAGATAAAAAGAAGTTCAGACAAAAATACAACTTGTTTTTGGTTGAAGGTAATAAAATCATTTGTGAACTTTCCAATTCAAACTTTAAAATTAAAGAAATATTCTCTATTGATCCTCAAAAATTAGAATTTCTGGATGCTCCTTCAACTCATGTTACTGATAATGAGTTAAAAAGACTGAGTTTTCTTAAAACTCCCAAAGATTCTGTTGCAGTCTGTTTCTTAAAACAAGAAACTGTTTTGGAAGATCAGAATGTTCAATTAGTTTTAGACGGAATTCAGGATCCCGGAAATTTAGGAACTATTATCCGGCTGGCAGATTGGTTTGGAATAGAGCAGATTATTTGCAGTGAAGATACTGTAGATTTTTATAATCCTAAGGTAATTCAGGCAAGTATGGGGTCTTTTACCCGTGTAAATATAGTATACTGTGATCTTGTTCGCTATCTTTTGAATACAGATAATATCAATATTGGAACAGATATGGAGGGGGAGAGTATTTATACATTTGAAAAGCCTGCCAAAATAAATCTTATTTTGGGAAATGAAGGCAATGGAATGCGGGAAGAAACAGAGAGATTACTCCATAAGAAAATAAGTATCCCCAGATTTGGAAAATCACAATCCACCGAAAGCCTGAATGTTTCTATGGCAGCAGGGATTATTTTGGGACAATTATATTCTGGAGAGAAATAAAAAAACCGCAGTAATTGCGGTTTTAAAATTTATATAAGTTGCTCCATACTAGAAACGCTTCTGTTTTTTTGATAGTCTTCTAATTTCTTTCTTACAAATTTCAAAGCAAAAGGAGCTAAATAAATAATAGCAATTCCTATCATCTTTTTCTTCCAGCTGGAACTTGTAACATTCTTTTTAACATAATTTCCTACAAATGCTGTTGCACCAAGTTTAATAATACTATCGAGAGCTTCTCCTTTGAAAGCGGAATTGGCGATTCCCATAGCCGTACTTTTATTGATAAAAATATCCTTAACCTCTGAAGTAAGTTGTTTAGCAATAATATCTTTCCTTAATACGATTTTTTCATCCCCGTCATCATCTACTTTTTCCTGCAGATACTGATCTGTAAGGCCATTAGTAAAAGCACTCAGGCTTTCTTTTGTATTTTTAAAGGTTAAAAGATTTTCCAAATCATCTATTTCGTCCTTCAGTAATTTCTTTTTTCTTCTTAACTCTTCCAAATTCTCGTAATTTCTACCCATAATTAGTGGTTTAAAAATTTAATGACATTATCTGCTACTGCATTTACCAGCTTATTTTTAAAGATAATTATAATTATCATAACAACAAAATAAAATGCAGCAACAATCAAAAATCCATACGATGTATTATTCAGGGCATTGCCAATAAGAAAAGCAATTCCGAAGTTAAAGAGAATGATAAAAAAAGCAAAAGCGACAAGTAATACTACAAGATAAGTAATGATACCAGCCGACAGTGAAGATTTTTCCGTGGCTTCTATTTTTAACAAATCTATCCTTTTGGATGCATATTCTTTAATCGTTTCTATCATTGTTTTTCTTTAAAGTTACAAAAAAAGGAACTTTTTTCCACAAAGTTCCTTCTATAATTTTAAATTATCTGAATTCTTATTTTTTAAGATCGTTTAATTCTGTTTCTACATTTTTTACGACATCTGTAGTCTTAGAAACAATCTGATCTTTGTACTTATCATAGCCTTCCTTCATAGTATGGGCAACATTATTAGCTGTTTCTTTGAAAGTAGAAGAGATATTGCTGTATTGATCTTTCATTTTTTCAGAAACTTCACCATACTTATCTTTTGCCTGATCTTTCAAATCATTGGCTTTATTCTTGATTTTTTTTCTGGTTTCTTTTCCTTCTTCAGGAGCATAAAGCATTCCCAATACTACACCTGCTGCTGCACCTGCAAGAAGTCCTGCTAATATACCTGCTGTATTTTTTCCTTTTCTAGACATTTTCGGCTTTTTTAATAGTTAATAAATATTAGTTTTTACGATAAAAATATTACAATTAACATACCAAATAGGAGTTTTTCATATTTAAAAAATGTTAAATATTTAAAATATAAGAGAGCATTTTCTCTATAGTCTCTTTTTTGGTAAGGTGAGTGTTATCTATTACAATAGCATCCTCAGCCTGTTTTAGTGGTGCAATTTCTCTTTCACTATCAATTTTATCCCTTTCTATAAGGTTTTCTTTGACCTGATTTTCATCTGCTTCGATTCCTAGACCCAATAATTCATTATATCTTCTTTTGGTTCGTTCCTCAATACTGGCTGTCAAAAAAAACTTAAAGTCAGCATCAGGAAAAACTACAGTTCCGATATCTCTGCCATCCATTATAACACCTCCTTTTTCTGCAATGGAGCGCTGAGATTGTAATAAATATTCTCTTACCTCTTTCTGTTTGGCAATGAGACTTACATTATCTGAAACCTGGTGAGTTCTTATTTCTTTGGACACATTTTTATTATTGACATACAGAACCAGTTCTCCTTCGTTATTGACAAATTCCAACTGGATCTCATTCAGCTTAGAAATGAGCTTGTCCATATTTATATTACCATCCTTATCAGAACAATTTTCAAGTGCATACCAAGTAATTCCTCTATAAAGAGCACCCGTATCAAGATGTATAATACCTAGTTTGTCAGCAATAACTTTAGAAATTGAACTTTTTCCGGTAGATGAATATCCATCAATAGCTATTACAGGTTTTTTCATCCTGCAAATTTCCAGATTTTTTTTTAGAAATCAAGATATTCGTAGCTATATTACTGAAAAAGTTTAATAAGCATGACCACTCAGATCCACAGAAATTCCTATCTGATTGACATTTGAAGCATTATGATATCTCACATGAGCGTAGTCTAATCTGAATCTGGAAATCCTAATTCCGAAACCGGCAGAAAGTCCTGAAAAATTTCTTTGATCGGCTACCGCTAATTCATTTCCTCTTTTTACATTATATCCTAATCTTATATTAAAACCTTTTTCAGGAAATAATTCCGCCCCTAAAGAGAAATGATCTGCAATTTTCCGTCCTACATTTACTTTATCACCATTAACATTATATTCTGAAGAAATATCCAATTTCTGTAAATCATGTGCAGTGATGGTAATGGCCAGAGGAATTACTTTCAATATTTTAGTATACCCCAGATCTATGTGGAAAGGAAGGTTTTCTCTTTCCCCGTTAAAAGAACTGAGCTGATATCCAAAGTTTCTGAAAACCAATGAAGCGACTTCTTTATTCTTTTTATTGTGATAAGTGATTCCTGCTGTTCCTGAAATAGCAGAAGATGTATAATTGTCGATTTTTGAAGTAATGAAATTTAACCCACCTCCAATCGTCCAATCTTCTTCAAACTGATAGGCATATCCAGCTCCAACGGCTACATCAGAAGCAGTAAACTCTCCATTTTCAAAACCACTTTCATCTGTTCTAGGAATACTTCCATAGCTCATATAACGGGCATTGACAGTGACCATATGTCCGTTATCAAGATCTTTGGCAAAACCGATAGTTCCGAATTTAGAATCTGCAAGATAAGCAGCTCCGTTTACAGAAAGCTGTTTATCCGAATCGGGATTTAATAAAGCCGGATTGGCAATAGCAAAGGAAACATCATAATCTCTCATGGTAATGGCATCTCCTCCTAGGGCTGCCTGTCTTGCTGAAACCGGAATATTTAAAAATGTATAAACACTGGTTCCTGTTTGTGCATAAGACACAATTCCGGATAGAAATAATGAAAAAATGACAATTTTCTTCAATTCACTTTATAATTAATGCAAAAATAATTCTTTTTACTACTTGTCAAAATATTTCTCACATTATTTGTACTTAAATATTTTTCTTTTTTCAATATTTTTAATGATTATATTTGCACAAGTAAATTTTCCGGGAAATTATTCCTGATAAAAAAGCGATTAAAATTTAAAGATGAAATATAAAAGAATCCTTCTGAAACTTAGTGGTGAAGCCTTAATGGGGAACAGACAATATGGTATTGATAATGAAAGGCTGCAAGAATATGCAACGGAAATTAAAAAGGTTGTAGAACAAGGTTGTGAAGTTGCTATTGTAATCGGAGGAGGAAATATTTTCCGTGGAGTAGCAGGAGCGGCAAAAGGAATGGACAGAGTGCAGGGGGATTATATGGGAATGCTGGCTACTGTAATTAATGGAATGGCATTGCAGGGAGCTCTGGAAGATGCGGGAATTAAAACAAGGCTACAGTCTGCCATAGAGATGGATAAAGTTGCTGAACCTTTTATTAAAAGAAGGGCTGTACGCCATCTGGAAAAAGGAAGAGTGGTTATTTTTGGTGCTGGAACAGGGAATCCTTATTTTACTACCGATACGGCTGCCACATTAAGAGCAATAGAGATTGGAGCTGATGTCATCTTAAAAGGAACAAGAGTAGACGGGATTTATGACAGTGATCCTGAAAAGAATGTTAATGCTGTAAAATATAATTCTTTATCATTTGATGAAGTGTTCGAAAAAAACCTTAAAGTAATGGATATGACAGCTTTTACTTTAAGTCATGAAAATAAATTGCCGATCATCGTATTCGATATGAATAAAGAAGGGAATTTAGAAAAAATCATCAAAGGAGAAAATATAGGTACTTTAGTTGATTTGTAGGATTATCATATTTCTGGACTTGTCTAAGATGTAAAAAGTAAAAAACTTAATAGCAAATTTTCAGAATTATATGACTAAATTTTCACATGGGCAAATGAAACTTAATAATTTACAAATACTGAGAGGCATATCTGCTCTTTTGGTATGCTGCTTTCATTTTTCCAGTTATATTAATTTTGAGAATTTTCATCTTGGAGACATTCTATTCAAGAAAGGAAGTATTGGCGTTCAGATATTCTTTGTCATTAGTGGTTTTATAATGGTTTATACCACTCAGAAAAAAGATTACAGTAAAGATATTGCCAAGCAAATTTCCATATTTTATAAGAAAAGAATTATTCGTATTGTACCTCTATATTATCTTCTTACATTGGCATGGATGATTTTAGGAGGTAATTTTCTTTTATATTTTCAAGGGGAAAATATTTCACGGTTCTTACACTCTGTCTTTTTTATTCCGCAAAAGGAAACTTTTCCCGTATTGTTCTTAGGATGGAGCCTCA
>NZ_JALAHD010000318.1 GCF_022712095.1 Chryseobacterium sp.
ATTATTTATAATATAATTATTCCTTCATTCGAGCAATTACATCTAATCCTCCTTTGGTTTTATCTCCGATTTTACATAAAACTTCAGTATCCAAAGGAAGAAAAACATCCATTCTGGAGCCAAATTTTATAAATCCAAATTCATGTCCAGCTTTTGCAACATCCCCCTCTTTACAATAAAAAACAATTCTTCTGGCCACATATCCTGCAATCTGCCTGAAGACCACTTTATGATGAGTAAGGCTTTCTACAGCTACAGTAGTTCTTTCATTCTCTGTAGAAGACTTCTCATGCCATGCAACGAGATACTTTCCCGGATGGTATTTTTTATAAATAACATTCCCAGAAACAGGATATCTGCAAATATGAACATTGAGAGGCGACATAAATATAGAAATCTGAATAGCTTTCTCTTTTAAAAACTCTGTTTCTTCCACTTCTTTTATCATTACGACTTTGCCGTCTACCGGAGCAATTACATTCTCTTTGTGATCAAGAATTTCACGGTTAGGAACCCGGAAAAACCAAAACACAAGGCTATACATTACCAATAAAGGCATGATGATTAAAAGAGACCAAATCTTAAAAAAATAAATGGCCAGGGTGCTTATGATTACAAAAAGTATTGTGGCAACCAAAATTGTTCCCTTAGATTCTCTATGTAGTTTCATGAATTATATAAATTTTTCTAAAATAAAATACAAATATACGACAGGAGCACAAATCAGAAAGCTGTCCAATCTGTCTAAAACGCCACCATGGCCCGGAATAATATTCCCACTGTCTTTCACACCGAAATTTCTTTTCAGCTGGCTTTCCACTAAATCTCCTAAAGGTGCGAAAGCAGCCACTAAAAAGCCTACTACCATCCAATTTCCTCTAAGGTCAGGGTTATATTCTTCTATAAAATAAGATAATATTAAAGTAAGAATTACTCCACCAATGTACCCTTCCCATGTTTTCTTTGGAGATATCTTAGGCGCCATTTTATGTTTGCCAAAAAATTTACCGGTCAGGTAAGCAAAAGTATCACTGCTCCATATCAGTATAAAAAGAAAAAACACCTCTAAAGAGAAAGTATTACCTATAGTGGAATATTTAGGAATACCTAACGCAAAACTAAACGGTAGAGCTACATAAATAACCGTAAATATGAGCTTTCCGCTATCATAATATAACTCATTAGGATATTTAAATAATGTGATTACAGCAATAAGAATTAAAGCAAGTGCCAATATTTCACTCAGTCTAAAATCAAAATAGAAATCATGATAAAAATATCTTTTGGAAAACATATAAAAAATAAGAACAACTGCAGGATACACTACCCATTTCTCATATCCGTTTCCGAACTTCATGATCTTAATACATTCCCACGAACCAATACCCAATAATAAAGTGATAAGCCCATAGTACAAATAATGCTGCTGAATAAGATCAGGAGAAAAACTGTTGATCATCTGAGCCCCGTAAGGAGTAGTACAAATTATTACAATTGCTACATAAACGATCCCGGAAATGGTTCTTTGAATAAGATTTTTGTCCAAAATTTAAAATTTAGAGTTGGTTCTAATCTTCCAGTAACAGCAAAAATAATTTGGTATTATTCGTGTTGCTGGAGGCGTCCAATTTCGATTGATTTCCACTGATGGAAGTAAGGTTCTTAATATTTCCCGTTCTTTTTATTTTTCCCATAGCATCATTCAGATTATTAACGATCTGAGAAACATTAGCGATTATGACAATTTTATTGGGCAATCTTGAAGAATGATAATGAAGAATATTATTATGAGACAACATTATTCTTCCGTCGTATGCTATAAGATATTCACAGGTTATAAAAGCTGCATCATTAAAAAGTTCCAGTTCTGAAGTAAAAGGGGCCCTTATAACATTCAGGAAATTCTGAAGTTCTTTATCCCAGCAAAACACATTGTTTATTCCTTCAATTTTAATGATCTGGCTTAAGGTCTGTAATGCTTCAGCCTCATCTGCACAATAATTAAAAAAGCCTCCGGAGTGAGTAAACAATTGGGCAAACTTATAATCAAGATCCGCATTTTTAAGCGAATCCCCAAGCTTCTCCAAACTCTGCTTCTCATCTTCCTCAGGTTGGTTCGTAAGTTTGCTTACAAGTCTTTTAAATAAACTCAACTTAATATATTTTAGTCAACTTTATACAAAAATAGAAAATTAATATATAATACTTATAAAAAAAGAGCCTTAAATATTATAAAACCTGGCAAATTGACTTTACCAGGTTTTTATTTTAAAGTTGTGATGGACTTTCAGGGGCCTGAACAGTATCCTCATCATTTTCCAGCTGTTCTTGAACCGGAATCGTACTGTTGGTTACCGGCTTCTCCGTTAATTCGGGATCCCAGGCACGTTTTCCAAATATTTCTTCGAGATCTTCGCGGAATATGACTTCTTTTTCTAAAAGCTTATTCGCCAAAGCATCCAGTTTATCTTTATTTTCAGTAAGAATTCTCAGCGCTCTCTGATATTGATTTTCAATGATCTTAGAGATCTCCTCATCAATCATCTTAGCCGTTTCTTCAGAGTAGGGTTTCCCAAAGCTGTATTCTGATTGACCCGAGCTGTCATAATAAGAAATGTTTCCAAGTTTATCATTCAGTCCGTAAATCGTAACCATTGCCTGAGCTTGTTTAGTTACACGTTCAAGATCAGATAAAGCTCCTGTGGAAATATTTCCAAAGATAGCCTGCTCAGCAGCTCTACCTCCCAATGTAGCACAGATTTCATCATTCATCTGTTCTGTAGTGGTAAGCTGTCTTTCTTCAGGAAGATACCATGCCGCTCCTAATGAACGCCCTCTCGGTACAATAGTAACTTTTAAAAGAGGTGCAGCATGTTCTACAAGCCATGAAATGGTTGCGTGACCTGCTTCATGATATGCCACTCTTCTTTTCTCTGAAGGCTTAATCGCTTTATTTTTCTTTTCAAGACCTCCGATAATTCTGTCCACTGCATCAAGGAAATCTTGTTTCGTTACAGTTTCATGACTGTTTCTCGCTGCAATAAGTGCTGCTTCATTACAAACATTCGCAATATCAGCTCCACTGAACCCAGGAGTCTGCTTAGCTAAGAAGTCTCTGTCCACATCATTTCCGATCTTGATCTTCTTAAGGTGTACATCAAAGATTTGTCTTCTTTCATGTAATTCCGGAAGATCTACATAAATTGAACGGTCAAAACGCCCAGCTCTCATTAAAGCTTTATCCAGAATATCCGCCCTGTTTGTAGCTGCCATTACGATAACGTTGGTATCAGTTCCGAAACCATCCATTTCGGTAAGTAATTGGTTCAATGTATTCTCTCTTTCATCGTTTCCACCTGAGAAATTATTTTTTCCTCTGGCACGTCCTATCGCATCAATTTCATCAATAAAGATGATCGCCGGAGATTTTGCTTTTGCCTGAGCAAAAAGATCTCTTACTCTGGAAGCACCTACACCCACAAACATTTCAACAAAATCAGAACCCGAAAGTGAGAAGAAAGGAACTTTAGCTTCACCGGCTACGGCTTTCGCCAATAAGGTTTTACCTGTTCCCGGAGGCCCTACCAATAGAACTCCTTTTGGAATTTTACCTCCCAATCTTGTATATTTTTCAGAGTTTTTCAAGAAATCTACCACTTCCTGAACTTCTTCTTTCGCTCCTTCCAGTCCTGCTACATCCTTAAATGTAACCTGAATTTTTTCTTTTTCATCAAAAAGCTTAGCCCTTGATTTTCCAATGGAAAAAATCTGTCCTCCAGGTCCTCCACCGCTTCCCATTCTTCTGAAAAGAAGGAAATAGAATAATCCAAGAATTGCAATCCAGATCAATGCAGAAATAAGAATATCCATAAAAGGACTTTTTCCTGCACCATAATCTTTGGTTGTCTTGATATTGGCATTATCAGCTTTAATAGTATCAAATTTTTGAAGGAAAAGCTGTAAGTCTCCATACTTCACTGTATAGTCAGCTTTAGGAGCCATATCAAACGCCGAAAACGGATCTTTTTCTTTGTTGGCAGTTTTATTTACCATTTCCGTTCTTGCCGCTTGTGTCAAAAAAACATCAGCTTTTTCAGTATCTTTATATATTAAGACATTTTGAACTTTTCCAGACTGCATGATTTTGAAAAATTCATCCTCATCAATAGATTTTGCTCCGCTATCACCAAAAAAATTAGGGATAAAGAATAGCAAAAGTGCTATTATAGCAATCGGAAAGAACCAGTTAAATCCTTTATTGTTCATTTATAGTTTTTAAAATTTAATATTAATTCTCTATTCTGGTGATCTTCGCATCACCCCAAAGTTCTTCTATATCATAGTACTCCCGTACTTGTTTCTGAAATACATGAACGACCACCGAAACATAGTCTAACAGAACCCACATTGCATTTTCGGTCCCTTCTACATGCCAAGGTCTGTCTTTAAGTTCATTTCTTACTTTTTTCTCTACACTTCCTGCGATAGCAGAAACCTGTGTATTTGAATTTCCGCTACATATAATAAATGTTTGAGCTACCGAGTTTTCAATATTTGAAAGATCGAAAATCATAATGTCTTCTCCTTTCACATCTTGGATAGCTTCCACAATTTTATCTAATAATTCTTGCTTTTCTGCTGTTTTATTCATTAAAAAAATACTATAATCTGCAAATTTATTGTTTTTTCTTTACTTTAGCC
>NZ_JALAHD010000319.1 GCF_022712095.1 Chryseobacterium sp.
AACATAGGTAATGAGAATTCCAGACTGTTGTTCCTGCCATAAAGAGTAGTTTTTTGCTGAAAAAGTTGAAAAGGGAGTAGAATTCCTATCGGAAAGGAATTGATATTCCTTAGCTTCTAAATATAATCGGAATCAGATACCAAGCAATGCTTCCTTCCCTACTTCCTATAAAAATATATAACAGATCTTTTATGATTATAGCTATAAAAAAGAAACGCACCCTTAGGTGCGTTCAGTATGTTTTATTATTTCCTTAATTAATGTAACTCAGCCAGATACTTTTCAGCATCCATAGCAGCCATACAACCGCTTCCTGCAGCTGTGATCGCCTGGCGATAGATATGATCCTGCACATCTCCTGCCGCAAAAACTCCCGGAAGGTTCGTTCTTGAAGATCCTTTCTCAGTTAAGATATATCCATTTTCATCAAGGTTAATCTGCCCTACGAAAATATCAGTATTTGGTTTATGCCCGATAGCAATAAAAATTCCATGCACATCTATAGTAGAGGTCTCCTGAGTCTGGTTATTAATAACAACTGCTCTTTCCACAAGGTTATTTTCTCCTTCGATACCCACTAGTTCATGGTGGAACTTCACTTCAATATTCGGAGTATTGTTAACTCTGTGGATCATGGCCTTGGAAGCTCTGAACTCATCTCTTCTTACGAGCATTGTCACTTTATTACATAATTTAGCCAGATAAGTAGCTTCTTCAGCAGCCGTATCTCCTGCCCCTACTACTGCAACATCTTTTCCTTTATAGAAAAATCCGTCACAGGTAGCACATGCAGAAACTCCTCCTCCATTATATTTTTTTTCATCGTCCAATCCTAAATATTTAGCAGTCGCTCCTGTAGAAATGATCACTGATTTTGCTAAAATTTCTTTACTTCCTGCATATAATTTATGTACACCTCCTACTTCTTTGGAAAACTCAACTTTGGTAATCATCTCGTAGTGAACTTTCGTATCAAATCTTTCTGCCTGCTTTTGCAAATCCATCATAAGTTCAGGACCTGTAATACCGTTGGGATACCCCGGGAAGTTATCTACTTCCGTAGTGGTTGTTAACTGTCCACCGGGCTCCAGACCTGTATACAATTCAGGTTTTAAGTCTGCTCTTGCTGCATAAATTGCCGCTGTAAAACCAGAAGGTCCGGATCCAACTATTACACAATCTAAAATATTTTGCTCCATAACTATATATTATTCAAAAAGATTATCATTTATTAGGTCCGCTAATTTCGTAATTTTAAGTGTTTATTGAAAGTTATTTTAATGATACTTGTCAATAAGAGATATGTAAATTGTCAATTAATACAAATTAAACTACTATTCCTGTAATAACCATTCAAGTAATTCAGACTGTTCCACAAGATTCCAGGAATGAGGATTTTTCTTTCCATCAGTATTCACTCCTCTGTTTTCAGTTTCTATATACTCGGTTTTCCTGCTTCCCAGATCTGTTAAAGATTGATTCACTTTTTTAAGCATAAAAGCGTTAAGATCTTCATATCTCCTATTCTTATTTTTCAGCTGCCATTCCAGAGAAGGTTCACAATAAAACCTGGTTTTGATGTCCTTTAAATACCGAATATTTTCAACAGAATTGCAGGAAATCAGATAAGGAGAATATTGTTTATATTTTTCCAGATCCAGATTAGGGTTTCCTAATTTTTCCCCAAGCAATGCCGTCAGAAACTTTCCTTCTTCCACAGCTTCTTTATTTACATTTCTGGCAATGTCTTTCTTTGCATCATTATATAATTTTTCCAAATCAATGGGAGAATCTACTACAAATAATCCTCTGGGCTGAATCTGATTCTTAGTTTCAAGTAAGAAATTGGCAATCAGAAGTGCCACATTTCCACCACTGGAAAAGCCCCCGATATAAATATTTTCTTTCAGAACTTTATTCTGATCGAGTATCGTATTTAAAGCTTCTGAATATTCTCTTTTTTCAGCTTTTGTCAAAAATAACTTTTGATTATAGTCGAGAAGTAAAGTTGTAATTCCTTTCTTTTCAATGCCTTTTAAAAAACGGGCTTCTGTTCTCGTGTATTCACTGTTGCAGGGAAAACAAGGAAATAAAACAAGTACAGCTTTTTGATTTTCAGCTTTATTCAATTTGTATTGATTACCTTTCACCGAAGCACTTTGCTGTTGTTGAGCAGTACAATTCAATGAAAATAAGGATAATATAATCAGTACAATACTTTTCATATACCTGTTCTTTAGACTTTCATTTTAATCTTATCTACATTGATAATCTTATAAACCAGTTCTTTGATCAGTTCTGCCTCTCCCATATTAACAGCTCCCAGCCCTTTTCCTTTCATGTCAAACTCTCTTAAAATAGAGATAACCCTGGTGGCATGTTTTAAAGGATATAATCTTGCTGTTTCTGCATAATCTTTAATAAAATACGGATTAATTCCCATTTGCGAAGCAATGGTTTGCGGAGGCTGTCCCATCATGGTCTGATAAATAATAACATTGGAAAAATAATTGTACAAACTCGCCAGCATCATAACGAAGGGATTATTCTTAGGGTTTTTACCCATATAATAGGCAATCTTAAAAGCTGTATTGGAATTTTTTGCTCCTAAAGCTTTCTGAAGTTCAAATACATTATATTCCTTACTGATTCCTATATGGTTTTCAATAATCGCTCCATCCAGGATTTCCCCTTCTTTAAGAATGATTTTCAGCTTATTCAGCTCATTGGAAATTCTTGAAAGGTCATTTCCCATATATTCTGCAAGAAGATGGGAAATATTAGGAGCTGTTTTTATATTAAGTGATGTACATTCATCAGCAATCCATTTAGGAAGATTATTATCCTTTATAGATTCACTGAGAAAAAGGAATTTTCCTTTATCCAATGCTTTGGTAACCTTTTTTCTGCTGTCTAGTTTTTTATGCTTGTGAGCAAAAACCAATACGGTGGAAGGTACCGGATTTTCAGCATAGGCTTCAAGCTGCCTGCCTTCTTCCTCATTCAGCCTTAAGTCCTGTGCTTCCTTCACAATAATCACCTGCTTGTCCCCCATCATAGGAAACTGTCTTGCCAATGAAAGAATCTCCGGATAAGAAGTGTCTTTTCCGTATACTACAGTCTGATTAAAAGCTTTTTCATCTTCTTCGAGAAAATCATGTTCCAGAGCTTTTACTGCTACATCGATAAAATAAGCTTCGTCACCATGGAAAAAATAAATAGGTAAAACTTCTTTATTTTTAATATTTTTGAGGATTAAATCTAATTCTTTCATTTTCTAATGGAACTTCTAAAACTCAATTTTCAGGATTCTTTTGATTTTAAATTCAGGAAGGACAAAGATAAGTTTTTTATTTATGATATGATTCGTAAAACTTACCTTTTGCTTACTCCCGAAGAATGGGTAAGACAGCATTGGGTCCACCATTTCATGACCATAAAAGGCTATTCCGCCTCTGCTTTGATTACTGAAAAAAAGATTGTTCTTAATGGATTAACGAAAAGGATTGACCTGCTTGTAACGGAGAAAACAGAGCCTAAAATATTGGTAGAATGCAAAGCTCCTCAAATCAAATTATCTGAAAAGACATTTGAGCAGACGGCAAGATATAATTCAATCATCCAAGCAGAACAGATTATCCTTACCAATGGTGTTCAGCATATTTTTGCTACTTTCTCAGAAAACACTTATCATTTTCATCAGTCTCTATAAATCACGTATATATTAAGTTCAATTACCGTATATACCTGTTTTATTTTAATGATCCTAGGTCCTAGCTTTGTATTTTATACCCATAAGCCCGATCTTTGCGATTATAATACACAAATAAGATCCATTTATGAAAAAGAATAGTATTCTCACTATACTTCCTTTATTAATATTCGTCATCTTTTTTCTGGGATGCGGAATTTATTATCAGGATTTTTATGCTGTTCCCTCCCCTATTGCAGCTGTAGTAGGAATCGTGGCCGCATTTATACTTCTGAAAGGAAATCTGGATGAAAAAACTGATATTTTTCTCAAAGGCTGTGGAGATGGGAAAATTCTTACGATGTGTATCATTTATCTTCTGGCGGGAGCGTTTGCAATGGTTTCTAAAGCAAGCAGCAGTGTGGATAGTATCGTAAACTTAGGAATAGCCTATATTTCACCTGATTTCTTCCCGGTCGGAATATTTATCATGGCTTCCTTTTTATCTTTCGCGTCAGGAACATCCGTAGGATCTATTGTTACGCTAGGCCCTATCATTATTGAACTGGCAGAAAAAACCAATTCTCCTTTGGGATTAATAGGAGCGTCTCTCCTCGCCGGATCTATGTTTGGGGATAACCTATCCGTTATTTCCGATACAACCATTGCTGCAACCCAAAGTATGGGCTGCGAAATGAAAGATAAATTCCGGGAAAACTTTAAACTTGCTTTTCCTGCAGCAATCATTACGATCGCCATTCTTATTTTTGCAGGATTTCAATCAGAGGGTTCAGCCGCCATTTTACTTGAAACAGAAAACTATAATCTCCTTTTAATTCTCCCTTATTTACTTGTAATTCTGCTTTCAATTACAGGAGTAAATGTTTTTGTATCATTGTTTTCAGGAATTATCTTTTCAGGAATATTAGGCCTGATCTATGGAAAATT
The DNA here is from genome assembly GCF_022712095.1 of Chryseobacterium sp. GTDB lineage: Bacteria > Bacteroidota > Bacteroidia > Flavobacteriales > Weeksellaceae > Chryseobacterium. The sequence goes on from NZ_JALAHD010000319.1 coordinate 4,640, forward strand.
CGATGGAATGGGCTTGGCTAAACATACTTATGAAGGGTTTACGAGTATGACAGAAATCTTTTTACTGTCTTTATTAACAGGAGGATTAGCTGCTATGGTAGAACATGCCGGAGGAATTAATTATATCATGAAAAAAATTAATGGTATCATTTCATCTAAAAGATCTGCTTCTCTCGGAATCGGTGGATTAGTCGGCGTTGCCAATCTTTGCGTGGCTAATAATACCATTGCTATTTTGATTTCGGGTAAAATTGCTAAAAAGATTACAGATCAATATCAGCTGAGACCACAAGCCAGTGCATCCGTTCTTGATATTTTTGCCTGTTATGTTCAGGGGCTTATTCCGTATGGAGCACAGGTTTTAATTCTTATTTCATTGAGCAGATTCAAAATCCAGTATATTGATCTGTTCCTTCATTCCTATTATCTCCACCTACTGATAGTGATTACGCTGCTTTACATCGTATTCAATAAAAATCTGAAAACTTCGGAATAATCATTTTTCATAACACATTCTTATCATCCGTTCCTATTTTTCATTAAATTAGTTGAAAATTTATATTTTCTGTCAGATAATATAATTTTCAGTCTGAAGTTAACAAGCTTCATGATTAGAACTATGAAAAATAAATCATTAAATAAATAATATGTTACGTTCAATCTTATTAACCACTTTGTTTATGGCATCAGGCAGCCTTTTCAGTCAGAAATTATCCAGTGTATCCTATCAGGACGGCACTCAGAAACTCAATGGATTGGTTACTTCCAATGCAGGAAAAAAATTACCGGGAGTCATTATTCTGCCCGCATGGAAAGGTATTGATGAGGAAGCTAAAACAGCAGCTACAGAACTTGAAAAACAAGGCTATATTGCATTTATCGCCGACATTTACGGTGAGGGGAATATTCCTTCTGATAATGCATCTGCGATGAAAAATTCAGGATATTACAAAGAAAATTATGAAGCATATCAAAAGCGTATTTTGCTGGCATTGGAACAGCTTAAGAAAAAGGGGGCTGTAGCTGATAAAATAGCAGTTATCGGGTACTGCTTCGGAGGAACCGGAGCCTTGGAATCTGCAAGGGGAAGTCTTCCTGTTGCGGGTGTAGTTTCCATTCATGGAAGTTTAGCCAAAGATCCTAAAAGAGCTAACGGACCTATTGCTACGAAAATTCTGGTAGAACATCCGGCAGATGATCAGAGTGTTTCTAAAGAGGATTATGATAATCTGATTAAAGAAATGAATGCAGGAAATGCAGATTGGCAGATTATTACGTATGCACATTCAAAGCATACTTTTACAGATCCCAAATCTGCGGATTATAATGAGGTTATGGCTAAAAGAGCCTGGAATCATACACTGATGTTTTTAAAAGAAATTTTGAAATAGAATATTTTTAGTAAGTAGTCTTCGATAATCTTAGGCTACTTATTTTTTATATCGTAATATATTGGGGTTTATATCAATATTGAGTTACTGCACCTTCGGGAATCTCAGAACATTGCTTTTTCCTAAACCTATCAATGAAATCTTAATTATTTTGGTCATTTGAAACTATATATTCCCTTTACCCTGGAGTTCTGGAAGGGTATGCTTACTTTTATTTCTGAAAATAGTACAAAAAATTACTTTTCGTCTTCTCTGTTGACTAAATCCATAGAGAAAGCGGGAAGACAAATAGCAACATATTCACAGGATTCTTCAAAAGGGTTACTATAGCGTATCCTCGCTCCCTTTTCAATTAAAATACTTTGTCCTTTTTCAAGGGTTACCAACTCACCATCTATTTCAAACTGCTTTTTACCTGATATAATTAGGGTAAATTCATCAAACTCAGGGGTCTGATGTGGCTCACTCCAGTTAGGAGGTGCTACCATATGGGCAATGGAAATATTGGAATGTTGTGTGGTATTTCCCCAATGCTCTTCTATAAGCTTCCCATCCGTAGTAGGAACTACAAAAGGTGATTTCTGAATTTTATATTTTTTCATTTCAGCCAATTTTCTTTTTTAATTTCATATACAAAATTAGTCCGTGAAGGTTCACCAAAATAAGCAATTTCCTGCTCGTCAATTTTCTCAGCTCCCAATCTGCCTATAGCAATCTGTGAACGGATGTTGTTTTTCCCTACATGAAAATATACTTTATCTACAAATTGCAGTATATAATCAAGCATCAGCTTCTTTACCTGAGGATTGATTCCTTTTCCCCATGATCCTGTACCATAGAAGGTATATCCTATAAAAATGCTGTTGTCTTTTTCATCAAAATCATAATAACGGCTGCTTCCCAGAACCTCCCCGGTCGATTTATCTATAATTTTAAAAGCTCCTTTACTTTCCATTGCACCTTTAAAGAAGTTTTTAAAAACATCTCTTTTATAGCGGTCATTATTAGGATGTTGTTCCCAAACCTTAGGATTGGAAGCCACTTCGTATAAAGATTCAAAATCCCCTTGCTGTAAGGGGATTAATTGATAATCTTTATTTTCAAGAATAGTTTGAACCGAAAAATTCATTACTAACTTTTAGATTTATTTGCGTCAGATTCTATTTTCTTAATCTCCTTCAATTTATCAGAGATTTTTATTACTGTATCCAATTTTGCCGGTTTTAAAGGAACTTCTGCTTCCAAATGATCCCATTTAAGAACGAGATTAGCTGAGTTTTCATCAGTAGGATTTAAAGTAATTTCAAACCATTCCTGCTTATCCTCTAACGGGTGAACAGGCACTGTCACGTCTACTACATCCTGTTTAGCATCATAAGTAAATGATCCCCACTGTTGGAAATCTTTATTCAGAATAACCTTCCATTCTTTTTCAGAAGGTACAATAAATAATCCGTAAGTACCTGCCGGTACCACTTTACCTCCAAAATTTACAGATTGTCCGAAAGTGATTTTAGTAGATGAATTCGCACCTGCTCTCCATACCTGACCGTAGGGAACCAATTCTCCAAAGATCTTACGCCCTTTTACACCCGGCCTTCCATAGTCAATGGATATTTTAGACATTGAAAACTGTTGTTCCACTTTCTGACGCGGGCTTGCCGCAGGCACTGAATAATCCTGTGCAAAACTTAAAGCTGATACTGATATACAAGCAATAATTAATAACTTTTTCACGTGATAAATTTTTGTTTAAAAGTACAAAATCTAAACAAAATAATCTATCTGATCTTCGAAATTTCTAATTGTTTAACTCCTTCTTATAAAAATTCTAAACACTTTTTAACACCTTCTTAACTTGCTCAATATGCCTTATCTGATGATAAATAATAAAGCGTAAAGTATCTCCTAATTTCAGCTTAACGAATTTGGAGATGCTAATACTCGTCTTCGTCTTTTCAAGATTAATGCTTTTTGCTTTATCCAGTAGACTGAGTAGCTGTTGCTGTTGCCTGATAAATTCATTCAGTACTTCTTTATCGAGTTTGCTATGAATTGGATTCATTGCTTTAAATGTTTTCATTGTATTTAATTTTTCTTTTGGCAACATAGATTTTGCAAAATAATCGCCTAGCCATCCTGGCGAAAATGTAGTTGATGGCGACGTTTTTGAAGATCGGATCCTTGTACCTATTTCAGGAATATAAAAATCACCGTAAAGATTAAGATGTTTAATACACTCAAGAGCGCTCCAGCTTTCTCCTGTCATTCTGAAATTGAGCTCCCCATCTGATTTTTGCAAGAGCATTTCTACATACTGGATTTGACCTTGTATGATATCCTTTAAATCTGAAATTAATTGTGAAGTAGAAATTTTCATTGAATTTTTTATTTACACAAATTTCCATGTTTCATAATTAGTAAATATTGATTGAACTCAAGATTTTTTTAATCTGGATAAAGTTTCAGGACTCATCCTAAGATAATTGGCGATATATTTATTAGGGACTTCCTGAAATAGTATTGGGCTTCTTTTCAATACTCTTTCAAAGCGTTCTTTTGGCGAATTGATCAACAGATCTTTTTCCCTTTCAATCTGTTGTAAAACAAGATCCTCCAATATGAAGGTCCATAACCTCAAATGTTCATCACTCGATTGGATAAAATCATAGAAAGCCTTCTTTGAAGCTATTTTGACCGTCGTCTTTTTAATGGCCTGGATATAGAATTCTGATGGCTTTTCTGATAAAAATGAATCTAAAGAGACGATAATATTATCCTTGTATCCAAAACGGATGATCCGCTCTTCATCTTCATCCATGATAAAAGTGCGAACACTCCCCTCTTCCACAAAATAAACATTGGTATCGGTCTCTCCTTTTATTTTTAGAAACTGATACCGCTGAATGGTTTTTTGGGTTTGAAAAAGATCAGCATCAACCAGTGTTTGGATAATATTTACAGAACTCATAAATTCAAAACTTTCGTTTATTGCAATCTATAAATTTAAATAAATCAAAATAAAATAGCTTTCTCTAATTCCAATAATTTTTGTTTTCTCCAGATTCCTCCACCATACCCCGTCAAATTTCCATCGCTACCAATAACTCTGTGACATGGAATGATAATGGATATTTTGTTAAGACCATTTGCGTTGGCTACCGCTCTTATCGATTTGGGATTTCCTAATATTTCAGCCTGCTGCTGATAACTCCTTGTAGTACCATATGGAATTTCTTGTAATATATTCCATACATTTTTCTGGAATTCACTTCCCACCAAAGAAAGAGGAACGGTAAAAATTTTTCTTTCTCCTTTAAAATATTCGTTAAGCTCCTTTTCTAAAACTGTAAAATGCTCATTTTCTCCCTGAATAATATTAGCCTTAAAATGCTTGGAAATTTGTTCCAGTTCTTTCGGAAGCGCTTTTCGATCTGAAAACTCCAATAGGCAGATGCCTTTTTCATCAGCACAGGCAATCATTGTCCCCAAAGGCGTTTCTATTCTTTTTAAATCTATCAATTTTTCCATTACCGTCTTTTTAGGAGAAGTTCCGAAAATACTTTTAAAACTCTCTGTAAATCCACTTAAACTTTCATACCCACTATCAAAAGCAGCATTTATAACAGGTTCACCCTGCTGTAATTTTTTAAAGGCGGTATTAATTTTAAACATTCTCTGAAAAGCATGAAATGTCATTCCGTGATGCTTCAAAAACCATCTTCGCACCGTTACAGGTTCAAGTCCTCTTTTTATAAGATCATAATCCTTCAGTTTGAGTGCAGGATAGTCTGAAAGTTCCTGTAATAACATCTGAATCAGCTTAGGAGTTTCATTCGGATTTTCCAGCGGTTTACATATTTTGCAAGGCCTGTACCCTTTAAGAATTGCATCTTTAGTATTGCTGAAAAATTCTACATTTTCAAACTTAGGCTTTCTTGCCGTACATGTCGGTCTGCAAAAAATTCCGGTTGTTTTCACTCCCATCCAGAAAACACCTTCAAATGAGACATCCTTATTAAAGGAAGCCCTGTACATTATTTCCTCTGTAAGATCCATAGATAATTTATATGAAAAGAGTTGAAAAATTTTGATCTGCAACAACTTTCACCGCTGTTATTTCTAGGCATCTGTAAATATAACTATTTACAAAATTACCTGAAGAAATCCTTTTAACCCCTAAATTCTTAAGTATTTCGAAACCGGGAAGACCTGGTATCCCCATTACATTAATGGGAAGAGTTGTTAAGTTGACAAGGGTTTCAATATCATTTTCAGAAGTTACACAAGGAACAAAAACTCCATCCACCCCGAGATTTTCAAAAAGCCTGATTCTTTCACAGGTTTCTTGCAGAGGATTTTCAAGCCCTAATAAAAATGCATCGGTTCTTATATTCAAAAAAATATTTATTTTATTTGCCCTTAATCTTTCAGTAACCGCTTTCAGTTTATCATAAGTTTTCCCTTTATCCAGCATCCTTCTGACTCCATTCTTTACAACACTGTCCTCAATATTGACACCTACCACCCCTATTGAAACAAGCCGGGAAATATTCGTTGTAATCTCATCAGGAGTATTTCCGTAACCTCCTTCTAAATCTACTGTCAGTGGAATCGATACGGATTCTGTAATCCTTTTAATGATATGAAAATACTCCTCAAAACTCATATTCTCACCATCATCATAGCCTAAACTCTCTGCAACGGCAGAGCTTGAAGTAGCCAATGCTTTATATCCCGCTTTTTCATATATTTTAGCACTTTGAACATTCCATACATTACCTAATAATAAAGGGGTATTTTCTACATGAAGCCTTTTAAAACGTTGAATATCTGTCATCTTTTTTTTGTAAAATTAGGATTGACAGCCTTCTTCTACAACCGAAAAATGAACAATTATTTTTGCTTTGCAAATTTATATTTATGACAAGATTTTTAATTTTATAAAGATTAAAAAAATAAAGGTCCCATTATTGTGAGACCTCTTTTTTTTATTCCGGCATTGCTTTCCATTTCTGAAGAATCCAAGTATAGAAATACATAAAGATAAAACCAAGGAGCAGAATAATATAACTTAAACCAAGTCCCAGATCATCCATAATGGTAGTACATGGTTCGTATTTAACCTCTCTGCAAATATCACGCTGGTGCATCGTAATGATTCCAACAATAAGAAATACAAAGAGTGTAAATCCTGTCATTGAAATATTGACAAAAATAGAGGAAATCATTTTCCCGGTTTTTCTCATTCTGAAAATAGGAATCATAAGAATAATTAATCCTATTAATAAACCTAAATAAGCTACAAAATATTCTTCTTTCGCCATAAATAAAACAGAACATAAAACAGTGATTAAAGTAACTGTCAGGGAAAGGATTCCTGAACTGATAATACTAAACAACAAAGATTTTAATCCGGTAATTCTAAAACAGAAAACAATTGTGGACAGAAAAAAAGAAATCCAAAGATAGACATGAACATCTTGGGAGAAAAAATCGTATGACCTCATATTCTCCACATTAGTCAATAAATCTTTCAAATTCTCTGAATAATAATAGTATTCTGTTATATTTTGTTTAAAATATTTTTGTGGAGAAAGTTGATTGTTAAGTTCAGGATTAAGCTCCAGAGCTAAAGTAGGCTCATTGATAATATTACCGTCATTATCCAAAATCTGAGTCGTAGTTTCTACCGGAGCTTCAACGACAGTTTCAGCGTAATCATTTTGTATACCACTAAATCTATATTCTTCTCCCCTCTCAGGTTTATACGTTTTAATAAAACCTTTTACTTCAAAATTAGGAGCATTGACCACCATTTGAGTCCATGCTTTTACATCAAGATTATTTTCAATCTTATACTGCCCGGAAATTTTCAAAAAATCGGTTAATAGCTTTTCTATTTCAACAGGATTGTTCTTATTTAAGAGCTCTGCAGTATGCTTATTAATTTCTGCTTTTTGTTTTTGGATAGCCTCATCTCTATTATTTGTATACTCACTTTTATAAACAATTCTGTTATAATAGTCATCATTATTTTGAATATAGAAGATGTCTGCAAAATTATAATAGCTAGGATTTGTTGTTTTAATGTAAGAAGACAAATCCACGACATCTTTTTTAAAATAATAAACTTTGGAAGTATCAATTACAGCTGTATAAGCAATGGGTGTCTTATTAGAGTTTTCAGGTTCCGGAATAATATAATTTCCTTCGTTATCTGTTTTACCACTTGTTTTTGAATATACAGAATAAAACTGATAAGCCCTATTATAGTAAACAAAATACTTTTTTGTCTTATCTATTTTCTGAATGTCTGTTTCACAATATAAATCAAAAAAAGGTTGTGGATACAATCTCTTTTCAAGCGTGTAAAGTTCAAGGTTCTGAGAAAGAAAAGGATAAGCCCTGTTAATGATTTCTATGTTTTCAGTAGTTTCAGCAGCTGGATATTTCTGATTAAGAAAAGTCTTAAACCCAAACATATAGGAAAAATAAAAAGTCGTACAGCAAAATATAATAATAAAATACTGGACAAACTGAGAAAAGAGTTTCCTATTTGAGGATGGATAAAAGTTTTTAAATGCATTATTCTTAAACATCATGATCAGCCATCCTACAATCATCAGAATGGAGATAATAAGATGTATAAAAATAATTCCGTTTTCATAATAATCATTTTTAACACTATATTTCTGAAGTGTCCGGGGCTCCATATGTGATAAATACCCGATGATAAAAAATATAATATGAACAATAATACCAGCCAGCAGCATCCATACAATTTTGGTATTCCAGACCGTAGGATATTTTTCCAACAACTGCTGATTAATTTGATTGAGTTTTTTCATTTTTGAGTTTGATTTAAGAGGTTAATTAACAAAAAACCTCCTTGTAGAAGATGAAATATTACGGATATACACAATATTGATTTTAGCATTACCTAAAGCCGCCATTACATCATAAAATTCTGTTTCCTTACTGAAATAAGTGACATACACCCCACCATTATAATTGAGTTTTTCCATGCTTAAATTTTGGAAAACTTCCAATAACTCTTCCCTTGAAGCAGGTGTATCAATTTCAATAATCAAATGATCAGTATCCGTTTCATTCAGTTCTGAATTATCTTTGTATTGACCGTTTTTAAGGAATATCACTTTATCCGATACTTTCTCAACTTCATATAACTGTTGAGAACTCAGAATTAAAGCAATCGGATGATTAACTGAATTAGCAATGGATTTCAAATCTTCTAGAATAATCTGCTGAGCCAGCACATCAAGATTAGCCAAAGGCTCATCTAACAGTAACATTTCAGGTTTTCTTAAAAGGGTACGTGCCAGTTCAAAACGCATCTTATACCCTGAAGAAAGCTCACTCCATTTAAGATGCTTATAATTCCAAAGTCCTAAACGGGCAATCATCATTAAAGTACGGGTTTCATTTTCTTCCGGACTTACTCCATAGTTAGCAAGAACAAATTTGAGATTATCTTTTAGACTTCCGTACCATTTTGCTGTTCTTTGAGGAATATAGACCAACTTTGTACGAAGATCATATTCATTTTCAGGATCTGAACTGAATACATAATCAAGACTTCCTTTATTAAAAGAAATCTCTTTGGCCAGAATCCTTAAAAGAGTGGTTTTCCCATTTCCGTTTTCTCCAACCAATCCATATACCTGTCCTTTTTTAATTTCCATAGAAACAGGACCTAATGAAAATCTATTACTTCCATAAGATTTCTGGATATTTTTTGCCGTAATAATTGGTTTTTCAACAGGATACTCCTGTACAGAAACTTTTTCAATTTTCTGAAGCAAAACTCTGGATTTTCCTATAAATTCATCTGTAGATTCAGGATTTTGTTCTTTCCAGTCTGTAAGAGCTATAGCTTCTTTATAAATTCCCATGTCTTGGGTATCCATTGCACAATCCAAAAGTTTCCTGAAACCAAGAACCGTATCTTTATTATTAAAAAAGTCTTCGACTTCTTTTACACGTTGCTGGTGTTTCGTCATTTGTTTTTCACTTACAATAATTCACCAAATATAGAGATTTTAAAATTGATTATATAAGGTTAATTTCATAGACCACTTGTTGCTTTCTTGCTCCTTAGGAAGGAGTATGAAAAGAATAAACTTTGGGTGGAAATTAGAGATTCTAAATTACGCTCCACACCATTCCGAATGACAAAATTTTCGTATATATATATTTTTCCTCGCAAGGCAAAGAAATCTGTTGGTTATATTTATAAGAAAAACATCTTTAATTCTAAACAGACAAGCAAGAGACTTAAATTTGTACTGAATCATGAATTAATCCTCAGGAAAAGATTCAATAAAAAAACCTCGCAAGAAAACTTACGAGGTTTAATATGGTATATTTAGATATATGATTACATTGCTGTCATTTTAAAGCTCATGCTTTCGATCACTTTCAGGATTGCTGCTACGGTATCCATTGAAGTCAGACAAGGTACTCCATTTTCAACACTCATCCTTCTAATCTGGAACCCGTCCCTCTCGGATTGTTTTCCTTTGGTAGTCGTATTAACAACATACTGTACTTTTCCTTTTTGGATCAGGTCGATTAAATTAACATCGTCCTCTCCTATTTTATATCCGATTTTACAAGGAATTCCTTTTTCTTCGAAATATTTGGCTGTACCTTCTGTTGCCCAGATTCTGAAACCTACTTCATGGAACCCTCTTGCTAATTCCGCAGCTTCTTCTTTATGTTTATCCGCTACTGTGAAGAGAATGGAACCGTGAATCGGAACTTTTCTTCCTGCCGCTATTAATCCTTTATAAAGAGCTTTTTCCAGTGTAGTATCTTTCCCCATTACTTCTCCAGTAGACTTCATTTCCGGTCCTAAAGAGATATCTACTTTAGTTAATTTTGAGAAAGAGAATACCGGTACTTTTACGAATACTCCTTCTTTATTAGGTACTAATCCGCTTTCGTATCCTAGGTCTTTCAGTTTTTTTCCTAAAATCGCTTTAGTGGCAAGGTTAGCCATTGGCACATCTGTAATTTTAGAAAGGAAAGGAACTGTTCTTGAAGATCTCGGATTCACTTCGATCACAAATATATTTCCTTCAAAAAGCACATACTGGATATTCATTAATCCGATCACCTTCAGACCGTGAGCCAATCTTTTGGTATAGTCTACCAAGGTATCGATTTCACTTTGGGAAAGATTATGTGGAGGATATACTGCTATAGAGTCTCCGGAGTGAACTCCTGCTCTTTCGATGTGTTCCATAATTCCCGGGATCACTACTGTTTCCCCGTCACAGATTGCATCTACTTCGATTTCTTTTCCTACCATGTATTTGTCCACCAACACCGGATGCTCAGGACTTGCTTCAACTGCATTTTCCATGTAGTGAGCTAATTCCGTTTCTGTATATACGATTTCCATCGCTCTACCTCCTAATACATAACTTGGACGTACTAAAACAGGATAACCTATTTCATTGGCGATTTTTATAGCTTCTTCCTTGGATGTTGATGTTCTTCCCAAAGGCTGAGGAATTCCCATTTCCTGAAGGGCTTTTTCAAACTTATCTCTGTTCTCAGCTCTGTCAAGGTCTTCTAATGAAGTTCCTAAGATTTTAACACCATGGGAAGCTAATTTATCTGCTAAGTTAATCGCTGTCTGTCCTCCGAACTGAACTACAACCCCTGTCGGTTTTTCAAGCTCGATGATGTTCATTACATCTTCTTCAGTAAGCGGCTCAAAGTATAATTTATCTGAAATTGAGAAATCCGTAGAAACCGTTTCAGGATTATTATTGATGATAATCGCTTCGTAACCCATTTCTTTAATAGCCCAAACCGAATGTACAGTTGCATAGTCAAATTCTACTCCCTGTCCGATTCTTATCGGCCCTGATCCTAAAACGATTACTTTTTCTTTATTGGAAACTACACTTTCATTCTCCTCCTCATAAGTTCCATAGAAATAAGGAGTTTCACTTTCAAATTCTGCAGCGCAGGTATCTACCATTTTATACACCGGCATTACTCCGTTTTCTTTTCTGAAGTTGAAAACTTCTCTTTGCTTTACTTCCCAAAGGTGAGCGATGTTTAAGTCTGCAAATCCTAATTTTTTAGCCTGAATTAAAGTTTCTTTATCGAATTTATTGTCAGCGATTACTTTTTCAAAATCAACTAACTTCTTTAATTTCCAGATGAAGAATTTATCGATTTTACTCCATTCTACGATCTGTTCCCAGTCATATCCTTTTCTTAAAGCATCTCCAATGATGAATAATCTTTCATCGTCACATACTCTGATTCTTCTTTCGATTTCTTCAGCGGTAAGTGCATCAGCCTGTTTTTTCTTTAATCCTAAATGTCTGATCCCTGTTTCCAGTGAACGGATGGCTTTTTGTAATGATTCTTCAAAGTTTCTACCAATTGCCATTACCTCTCCTGTAGCTTTCATCTGAGTGGAAAGTCTTCTGTCCGCTGTCTCAAACTTGTCGAACGGGAATCTTGGGAATTTAGTCACTACATAATCCAGTGCCGGTTCGAAACAGGCATATGTTTTTCCCGTTACCGGATTCATAATTTCATCTAAAGTCAATCCTACTGCAATTTTAGCTGCAATTTTAGCAATCGGATATCCAGTTGCTTTACTTGCCAGTGCCGAAGAGCGGGAAACCCTAGGGTTTACTTCAATAATATAGTAGTCGAATGAATGTGGATCTAAAGCTAACTGAACGTTACATCCTCCTTCAATTCCCAGTGCTCTGATGATTTTAAGGGAAGCGTTTCTCAGTAACTGATATTCTCTGTCTGAAAGAGTCTGAGAAGGTGCTACTACAATTGAATCTCCTGTATGAACTCCTACAGGATCTATATTTTCCATATTACAAACTACAATGGCGTTGTCGTTTGCATCACGCATTACTTCATATTCTATTTCTTTGAAACCGGCAATGGATTTCTCGATAAGGCACTGTGTAACCGGACTGTGTTTTAATCCCAGTTCAGCAATTTCTTTTAATTCTGTAACATTGGAAGCGATTCCTCCTCCTGTTCCACCCATTGTGAAAGCCGGACGCACGATTACCGGATAACCGATATTTTCCGCAAACTGTAAAGCACCTTCTACCGTATTTACGATATCAGATTCAGGTACGGGTTCGTTCAATTCTCTCATCAATTCACGAAAAAGATCTCTGTCTTCTGCTCTGTTGATCGCTGAAAGTTTTGTCCCAAGAACCTCGACTTTACATTCTTCAAGGATTCCTGATTTTTCCAGCTCTACTGCCATATTTAGCCCCGTCTGCCCTCCCAGTGTAGGGAGTAGTGCATCCGGACGTTCTTTGCGGATGATATGACTTACAAACTGAAGTGAAATCGGCTCGATGTATACTTTATCTGCGATTTCTACATCCGTCATAATTGTTGCCGGATTAGAGTTAATCAGGATTACTTTGTAACCTTCTTCTTTTAAAGATAAACAAGCCTGTGTTCCTGCGTAATCAAATTCTGCCGCCTGCCCGATGATGATAGGTCCTGAACCGATTACTAAAATTGTTTTTATATCTGTACGTTTTGCCATTTTCTTTTTTTATTTGAGTCTAGAATCAAGAGTCTGGAGCCAAGAATCAAGACTTTATTGTAATTTATTTTTAAATGAGTAAATCATTTTTTGGATTTCAGATACTTCACTTAGTAAAGTATTTACTTTTTCTTCTGATAAAAAGTTTAGTTCTTTAACCAGAATCAATTGAGTCTGCAATTCAAATGCAGAGCCTAAAGCAATAGCAAGGAAATGATTAAATTCTTTACTACTATTTCTCCCGGAACCTTCAGCGATATTAGATGGAATAGAAACTGCACATCTTTTAATCTGAGAAATTAAACCATATTTTTCATCACTACTAATCTCCTGGCAAACAGTATAAATATTTTTTGCCAATGTTATGGACTTTTGCCAGAAAAGTAGTTTCTCAAAATTATGCATCTATATTCTTTCTCGTCTTAAATCTTGACTCTCGGTTCTTAGCTCTTAATTCTTATTTTTTATACTCTTCCATTAGATCAATGAACTCATCGAATAAATAGTTTGCATCTTCAGGTCCGGGGCTTGCTTCCGGATGATACTGTACGGAGAAGCAAGGGTGGATTTTATGTTTCAATCCTTCATTCGTTCTGTCATTCAGAGCAATATGCGTTTCAATAAGATCGGTTCCTTTGAGACTTTCCTGATCCACTGCATATCCGTGATTCTGAGATGTAATGGAAACTGTATTTTTTGCCAGATCCAGTACAGGATGGTTTCCGCCTCTGTGTCCAAATTTTAATTTGAATGTTTTAGCTCCGCATGCAAGACCAATCAACTGGTGTCCCAAACAAATTCCAAAAATCGGAACTTTTCCCAGCAAACCTCTGATCATCTCCAATGCTTTAGGGTTATCTTCAGGATCTCCAGGACCATTGGAAAGCATAATTCCATCCGGATCCATCAGCAAAATTTCTTCTGCTGTAGTATCTTGTGATACTACCGTAATATCACAATTTCTTTGAGATAATTCTCTGATAATCCCTAATTTAGAACCAAAATCTACCAACACTACTTTAAATCCTCTCCCGGGGTTAGCATAAGGTGTTTTTGTAGATACAGTTTCCACCTGATTGGTTGGAAATGTTGTAGCTTTTAACTCTTCTACAACTGCTTTTTCATCTGCATCTTCATTTACGATTTTTCCTTTTACCACTCCATGGTTACGAAGAATTCTCGTTAATTTCCTTGTATCAATTCCTGAAATCCCTGAAAGGTTTTTCTTTTGAAACAGTTCATCTAAAGTCATTTGTGTACGGAAATTGGATGGCAGATCACAAATTTCCTTTACAATAAGACCTTTAATCGCCGGTTCAATACTTTCGTAGTCATCACGGTTGATTCCATAATTCCCAATAAGCGGATATGTCATACAAACAATCTGCCCACAATAAGAAGGGTCTGAAATCAGTTCCTGATAACCTGTCATTCCGGTGTTGAAAACTACTTCTCCTGCCGTTTCAGATTGTGCTCCGAAACCCTCGCCATGAAAAACTTCGCCGGACTCCAGTATTAATTTTTTCTTCATTTTTTATATTAGATATTTATTTTTATTTTCTTTTTTATTATCCCTCCGACGGAGGGAATTTTTATTTTGATCAGGAATCCATGATAGGAGTTCCTGGTATTTTTTATTTAAATGTAAATCCTTTTCTTTCCAAGGCATCTTTAATGATTGCCATTCTTGCAAATACTCCGTTTTCCATCTGCTTAAAAATTCTTGAACGTGGAGATTCCACAAGATCTGAGTCTATTTCCACCCCTCTGTTAATTGGTGCCGGATGCATAATGATTGCTTTTTCTTTCATTACCGATTCTCTTTCTTTTGTCAGTCCATACCTTCTATGATATTCTGCCGAAGAAATATTCATTTGTGTATCATGCCTTTCATGCTGGATTCTTAACAGCATCAACACATCCACTTCACGAATCAATTCATCTAATGACATATAAGTTCCGTTAATTAAAGCTCCTTCATCAAACCATTGCTCAGGTCCTGAGAAGTATACTTTAGCTCCTAATCGTCTTAATGCTTCTGCGTTGGAATTGGCGACTCTGCTATGTTTTACATCTCCCACAATTCCTATATTCAGTCCTTCAAATTTTCCGAATTCCTGATAGATTGTCATTAAGTCCAGCATACATTGTGAAGGATGATTTCCTTTTCCATCTCCTCCGTTTAGTATAGGAATTTTTATATTTTTAAGCTCATCGAAATAACGGTCTCTTTTATCCCTGATCACTACCAGGTTCACTCCTAAACTCTCCAGTGTTTTTACGGTATCATATAAACTTTCACCTTTATTTACAGAACTGTTGGAAGCGTCAAAAGGTACTACCTGCAATCCTAACTTCCTTTCAGCAATATCAAAGCTTGTTTTTGTTCTTGTACTGTCTTCAAAAAAAAGATTGGAACAAAAACATTCTCCTTCTACCTTTACTGTTTTTCCATTAGCAAAAGCTATCGCTTCTGCTAAGATACTGTTGATTTTTTCTGTACTTAATTCTGTGGTCGTGAACATAATATCTCTATTTTTTTACATAAAAAAAGCGAAGACAAATCTTCGCTTAATAACAATAAATATCGTAAAGGGCGTCTTCGCCCGGTAAATCTAATGATATAAATACTCTTTTATTCATTAGGTGCAAAGATATAAAAATTTACCGATACCATCCAACTCAAGTTTTAAAATAAATTAAAAAACCTTAATTATACCTCTCTTTCATTTTTTCTTAATATTTTTGTTACAACTCAATTCTACACTATCTACATTATGGACGCAAAAGACATTATGATCCTTAATATCCTTCAGGATGACTCTACTTTATCTGTTAAAGAAATATCAGAAAAAATAGGTCTGACATTTACTCCGACCTATGAACGAATCAAGCAGCTGGAAAAACAGGGAATTATTGAGAAGTATGTGGTTCTTCTCAACCGTGAAAAACTGGGTCTCAATATTGTTGTTTATTGCAATGTTCGTTTAAAGGAGCAATCCCAGGAGGTTCTCGCTTCTTTTGAGAGTCATATTACAAAATACGACGAAGTTCAGGAAGTGATCAGCCTATCTGGTGAATACGATTATATGCTGAAGATTATCGCAAAGGATATTAATTCCTATAACGAGTTCGCCGTAAATGTAATATCAAATATTCCTAACATAGGACAGTACCATAGCTCTATTGTTCTTCATGAAGTAAAAAAAGCTACCAAGTTTAAAATAAACATGGACTAACCCAATAGTTTATTTTTAATTTTATTAAACTCATAACTTATTTTATCTAAACAAAGATTTCCTATACTTCCCTGATGGATATGATTGAGGTTTTGAAGTTCGAATTCAAATTCATTATTCTCTATCTCCTTTCCTATTTTAATATAGGCATCACGGAATGAGCTTCCTTTTTTTACTTCTTCATTGATTTTTTCTACACTGAAAAGGTATTTGTATTTTTCATCTTCCAGAATTCCGTCTTTTACCTGAATATTAGGTAAGGTGTAATTCAATATCTCCAGACATTCTTTCAGGGAATCTATACCCGGAAACAGAATTTCTTTGGTCAGCTGCACATCTCTGTGATAGCCTGATGGCAGATTACCTGTCACCATCATCAGTTCGTTAGGCAGAGACTGAATCCGGTTGCATCTTGCACGAACCAATTCGAAGATATCAGGATTCTTTTTATGGGGCATAATACTGCTTCCTGTCGTGAATTCTTTAGGAAAACTGATGAAGTCAAAATTTTGGCTTAAATAAAGGCATACATCATAGGCAAATTTAGCCAGTGTTCCACCCAGAGTTGCCATCGCCATCGCAAGAACCTTTTCAGATTTCCCACGTGTCATTTGTGCATACACAGCGTTATAGTTCATCGTATGAAATCCTAACTCATAGGTTGTGGTTTCACGGTTAATCGGGAATGATGATCCATAACCGGCTGCTGAACCTAATGGGTTTTTATTGATGATATTCTTTACTGAAAACAGCAATTCAAGATCATCCAGCAATGCTTCTGCATAAGCTCCAAACCAAAGTCCGAAAGAGGAAGGCATTGCAATCTGAAAATGGGTATATCCCGGAAGCAAAACATTCTTATGCTGATCCGCCAATTGGATCAAAGTCTGAAAAAAAACGTCTGTAAGATTGGTTATTTCACGGATTTCATCCAATAAATAAAGCTTAATATCCAATAAAACCTGATCATTTCTTGAACGGGCCGTATGAATTTTCTTTCCTGTATCTCCTAATTTTTCAATAAGTATCGCTTCCACCTGAGAGTGGATATCTTCCGCCTCTTTATCAATAACAAATGTTCCTTCTTCAATATCTTGTAATACTGAAGAAAGCACAGCAAGCATCTGCTTTGATTCTTCTTCAGAAATAATTCCTACTTCCGCAAGCATTTTACAGTGAGCCATTGATCCTTTAACGTCATATTTTGCCAGACGCTCATCAAAATCAAGGTCCTTTCCTACTGTAAAATTATTAACTAATATATTGGTGGCCAGGTCATCCTTCTGCCATATCTTTTTCATAATAAAAATATTAAATATATAATCTGTTCCGGCTTTGCCCAGCATAATCTCAATACCTCAATTCAATGTATGTATTAAAACCCTGCTTATTATGGTATGTATGAATCTTATAAGAACTTCCGGGCTTTAATTTCAATTATACTGAGCTAAGTCAAAACATTAAAAAAACTAACTAATATGAGGATATAAGTACTACAATACTTTCTCCAAAATTTTTATATAAATTTCAATTCCTTCTCCTATCTCATCAATGAATATAAATTCATCTGCCGTATGAGAGCGCCTACTGTCTCCGGGACCTATCTTCACAGATGTACATGGAATAATAGCCTGATCTGATGACGTGGGAGAGCCATAGGTAGTTCTTCCAACAGCTATTCCTGCCTGAACAAAAGGATGATCCATTTCAATTTTTGAGGAGTTTAACCTGAAAGATCTTGCTGTAAGATTCGATTTCATCTGAGACTGAATAATTTCAAAAGCCTCTTTATTGGAATATTCATCCGTAACTCTTACATCAAGTGTGAAGGTACATGACTCAGGAACCACATTATGCTGTACTCCTGCATGAATTCCTGATAAGGTAACCTTTACTTCTCCTAGATAATCGGATACTTTAGGAAATTTAAAGCTTAAAATATGATGCAGATCTTCCATGCATTTAACGATGGAATTGTCATCGTTAGGATGAGCGGCGTGAGAAGGAGTTCCTTTCATTTCTCCATCGATTACAAGGAGTCCTTTTTCCGCAATGGCCAGATTCATTTGGGTAGGCTCTCCTACCACTGCCAATACTACATTGGGTAATTGCGGAAATAAGGCTTCTATTCCGTTCAGTCCGGAAATCTCCTCCTCGGCCGTCAAAGCAATAACTAAATTATATTGTAAATCTTCTGCCTCATAAAAATGTAAAAATGTCTGTGCTAAAGAAACCAGTGACGCACCAGCATCATTACTTCCGAGTCCGAATAGTTTCCCTTCTTTTTCAATAGCAACAAATGGATCCAGCGTATAAGCTTTATTCGGTTTTACCGTATCGTGATGGGTATTCAGCAACAGAGATGGCTTGGCTTCATCAAAATGTTTATTGACTGCCCAGATATTATTTTTAAAACGCTTCGTAGGAATCTGATGTTTTGTAAAAAAAGATTCGATTTCTACGGAAGTATTATATTCATCTTTGCTGAATGAAGGAATTTCAATCAGTTTCTTAAGTAATTCCACGGCATTACTTTTTAATTCTTCTAAGCTATAAACAGATTTCAGTTCCTTCATGGTGGTTTTCTATATGATTTTTCAGTCGGGTTTCTTTCATTAAAAATACCTTATTGACATTGTTCTTAACGGCTCCTAAAGCATTTTCCAGCTTAGGTAAAATTCCTTTATGCAGTTTTCCTTCTTCTTTTAGAGTATAAAAGTCTTTTTCAGATACCTTCTTAATCAGTGTTTCAGGATGATCTACATCTTCGAGAACACCTTCCTTATCAAAACAGAATAATAATTCTACATCATACTCTTCTGATAAAGCCTGTGCAATTACAGAGGCAATAGTATCAGCATTGGTATTGAAAAGATTTCCTTTTTTGTCATGAGTAATCGCTGAAAAGACAGGGATAAGGTTCATTTGAAGCAGGCCCGAAATAAGTTTCCGATTTACACTTCCTTTTTCTATGTCGCCTACGAATCCAAAATCAATTTCGGGATGGTTTCTTTTTGTTGCCTGAATTACATTGGCATCTGCCCCGGAAAGTCCAATTGCGTCGCAATCTTTATGCTGCAATTTAGCAACAATATTCTTGTTGATATTTCCTGCATATACCATAGTTACGATATCCAGTGTATCTTTATCCGTGATTCTTCTTCCATTGATCATCTGCTGGGTCACTCCTAACTTTTCAGCAAGGATATTGGCCAGCTTTCCTCCTCCATGTACCAGAATCTTCTTTCCTTCAATTTCTGAGAACTGGGTAAGGAATTCATTGAGCAGGACATCATCATCGATAAGAGCACCACCAATTTTTACAACAAAAAGTTTTTCTTTCATTACTTGGGATCCTGAGTTATTTTCCTGATTCAATTTCATCGAGAATTTCACTGAATACTACCTGTGCAGAAAAAATTCTGTTTTTAGCCTGCTGATAAATGATAGAATGTTTCCCGTCCATCACTTCATCACTCAGCTCAAGGTTACGACGTACAGGAAGGCAGTGCATTACTTTCCCATTGTTCGTAGCCGCCAGTTTTTCATTGGTAAGCATCCAGTTCTCTTTTACTTCCGGCATCGCAGCATAATCATCAAAAGAAGACCAGTTTTTCACATAAATGAAATCCGCATCTTTCAATGCTTCTTCCTGATCATGAATAACAGGAGTGTCTTTTGTGAATTTCTTATCTAAATCATAACCTTCTGGATTAGTAATTACAAAATCGACATCCATTTGCTGCATCCATTCTGTGAACGAATTCCCTACTGCATGAGCAATAGGCTTTATATGAGGAGCCCAGGTCAATACAACCTTCGGCTTTTTATCACTTTTCCAGTTTTCTGTAATCGTAATACAGTCTGCTAAACTTTGTAAAGGGTGACGGGTTGCAGATTCCAATGAAACTACAGGAACTTTTGCATGTTTCTGAAACTGGCTTAAAATACTTTCGTTCACATCATCTTCCTTATTTTTCATTCCTGCAAAGCAACGAACAGCAATGATATCACAGTATTGGTTTAATACTTCAATAGCATCTTTAATATGTTCCACCGTATTTCCGTCCATCACGGTTCCATCCGCATACTCTAAATTCCAGGCCTCCTGAGCGGCATTCAATACCAAAACATTCAACCCCAGATTCTGAGCGGCAATCTGACTGCTTAAACGGGTTCTTAAGCTCGAATTTAAGAATACCAAACCAATTGTCTTTCCTTTTCCTTTTTGGGAATCAGCAAGTGGATCAGCCTTTATTTGTAAAGCTTTCTTTATTGTTTCCTGTAAGTTTTCTATATCACTTACAGCAGTGAAATTTTTCATTTTTGTAATTTTTTGACAGTCTGTCAACAGACTTTAAATTGATATTAATCTATTTGGTGAAGAATCTCTTTTAAAGAGTTGATAAAAAGATCGGTTTCTTCTTTTTTGATATTAAGTGCCGGTAAAATCCTCAGAACACTTTTATCACTGGCATTACCTGTAAAGATATGATGGTCGAACAACAGGCTTTTCCTTACTTCGGAACAGTCCCTATCCAGCTCAATACCTATCATCAGGCCTTTTCGCCTTATAGATTTAATATGTGGAAAGTCTTTAATTTCATTTTCAATATAAGCTCCCAGTTTTTCTGAATTTTCAATAAGATTTTCATCTTTCATAACATCAAGAACAGCAATTGCTGCTACACATGCCAGATGATTTCCTCCAAAAGTAGTTCCTAACAGACCATTGCTTGCTTTAAATTCAGGACTGATCAATACGCCTCCGATCGGAAATCCATTTCCCATCCCTTTTGCAACCGTAATAATATCCGGCTGAATTCCATACTCCTGATGGGCAAAGAAATATCCTGATCTTCCATATCCTGACTGTACTTCATCTAATATTAAAGCCACATTATGTTTTTCACATAATTCCTTAATCTTTAACAGGAAATCTTTATCCGGAATTATAATTCCTCCTACTCCCTGAATTCCTTCAATAATTACGGAAGATATTTCATCTCCCTGAGTTTTGAAGGTTTCTTCCAGCTGTTCTATATTATTCCATTCCGATTTAATGAATCTCTCTGAATAATTAACAGGGGCTACTATTTTGGGGTTGTCCGTAACGGAAACCGCTGCAGAAGTTCTTCCATGAAAGGCTCCTGAAAAATACAATACTTTCTTTTTTCCATTGTGAAAAGAAGCCAGTTTTAAAGCATTTTCATTAGCTTCTGCTCCTGAATTACAAAGAAATAAACTGTAATCTTCATAGCCTGAAAGCTTTCCCAGTTTCTCTGCTAATTCTATCTGCAATCCATTCTGTACAGAATTGGAATAAAATGAGATTTTATCGAGCTGATCTTTTAATTTAGCCTGATAATATGGATGATTATGACCAATAGAGATCACGGCATGCCCACCGTAAAAATCAAGGTACTTTTCTCCTTTATCATCCCAAAGGAAAGATCCCTGAGCTTTTACAGGATTTATATTGAATAATGGATATACTTCAAATAATTTCATGTTTTCTGTTTTTTTAAAATGCTACAGGTTTTAATCCTAATCCTAAATTCTCTTCCCAGCCTAAAGCTATATTCATATTTTGAACAGCCTGTCCGGAGGCTCCTTTTAAAAGATTGTCTATTGCTGAATGGACTACGATAACATCTCCTTCTTTTTCAATATTAATCACACAACGATTGGTATTAACCACCTGTTTTAAATCTATTGGAGTTTCACTTACTTTTACAAAAGGTTCATATTTATAGAATTCCTGATATAACTTGTATATTTCTGAAAGTTCCATATCAGTCTTTACTGTTGAACTGGTAAAGATTCCTCTTGTAAAGTCTCCTCTCCACGGCACAAAATTCAACTTCACTTCTTTTCCGTTGAAAGAATTCAGCTGCTGCAGAATTTCTTCTACATGCTGATGAGTTAAAGTTTTATAAGCCGAAATATTATTATTTCTATTGGTAAAATGAGTAGTAGGTTGTAATTTCACTCCTGCTCCCGTCGAACCCGTAATTCCTGTCGTATAAACTTCTGCGAGATCTCTGTTTTTAGCCAATGGCAACAATGCCAGCTGAATAGCTGTCGCAAAGCATCCCGGATTGGCAATACTTTTTGAATGAATCAACTGAGCCTTATTAACCTCAGGAAGTCCGTAGATAAAATCCCTGTTTCCACATTTCCCCTCCAGTCTGAAATCATTTCCCAGATCTATAATCAATGTCTCTTCACTGATCATATTCTGCTGGAGCCAGTTCTGACTTTCTTTATGAGGAAGACACAGAAATAATACATCCACCTCCTGAACCTGATCCGTTAATACCATTTCACATACAGAATCCAGGTCAGGATAAATTTCAGAAATTTTCACTCCGGCATTGGAACGGCTGAACAAAAAGCTTAATTCTACATTAGGATGAAAAGACAACAACCGAACCAACTCACTCCCCGTATATCCGTTCGCTCCTATTATTCCGACTGTCTTCATATTTTCCCTTCGTTTATCTGATGGTATATGTTTAAGGAATTACTTACGATTTTTGTGAATCCTTTCACATCATCGCCTGTCCATGCTCTGTTAGCTTCGCCATAACTTCCAAATTTATCTGACATCAGATCGTGTACAGAATCAATTCCATTTAAGATGAATCTGTATGGATGCAGGGTTATAAATACTTTACCCGTAACTGTTTCCTGAGAATCTGTTAAAAAAGATTCTATATTTCTCATCACAGGATCCAGGAACAGAGCTTCATGCAGCCAGTTTCCATACCAGTCGGATAATTGTGATTTGATCATCTGCTGGTATTTTGATAGAACATGTTTTTCAAGCAAATGATGTGCTTTTATAATCACTGAAGCTGCTGCAGCTTCAAAACCTACTCTTCCTTTAATTCCTACAATAGTATCTCCTATATGAATATCACGTCCTATTCCATATACAGAAGCTAATTTTTCTATTTTCTGAATGGCATATACAGGATGATCAAACTTTTCACCGTTTACTGCTACAATTTCCCCCTTCTTGAATTCGATCTCCAGTTCTGAAGGCTGAGTTTCTTTTACCTGTGAAGGAAAAGCTTCTTCAGGCAGATAGTTTCGGGAAGTCAGTGTTTCCTTACCTCCTACGGAAGTTCCCCAAAGTCCTTTATTAACTGAATACTGAGCTTTCTGAAATTCCATTTCATATCCATGCTGCTTAAGAAACTCTATCTCTTCTTCTCTTGATAAAGCCATATCACGGATGGGAGTTATAATTTCCACCTGGGGACACATCACCTGAAATATCAGGTCAAAACGCACCTGATCATTTCCTGCTCCTGTACTTCCATGAGCAATAGCATCTGCTTTGGTTTCTATAGCATATTTTGCAATTTCCTGCGCCTGAATAGTACGCTCAGCACTTACCGATAGAGGATATGTATTATTTTTCAATACATTCCCGAATATCAGATATTTAACACAAGAATTATAATAATCTTCCTGAGCGTCGATGCACCTGTATTCCTTAACTCCAAGATTTAAGGCCCTTTTTTCCAGTTCTTTTTCTTCTTCTTTAGAAAAACCTCCTGTATTCACGGTTACAGCATACACATCATACCCAAGTGTCTCGCTAAGGTATTTAGCACAATAAGAGGTATCTAAACCTCCACTAAACGCTAAAACGACTTTCTTTTTCATTATTATATCCTTTGTCTTGCTGATTTTCTTCAGCTGTTATATTTTTTTTATCATTTTTCGGAACGTATAACATTGCTGTACATAAACAGTTTTTACGCTCCTTACTCATTAAGATTTCATAGTTTACACAGCTTTTGCATCCGTTCCAAAAATCCTCATCTTGTGTCAATTCAGAATAGATAACAGGTTTGTACCCCAATTCACTATTAATTTTCATGACTGCTAATCCTGTTGTTAATCCGAATATTTTAGCATCAGGATACTTAGTCCTTGATAACTGGAAGACTTTTTGTTTAATCTGGGTAGCAACCCCAGTATTCCTGAATTTAGGAGAAACTATAAGTCCGGAATTGGCCACAAACTGACCATGTGACCAGGTTTCTATATAGCAGAACCCTACCCACTCACCGTTTTCAGTGGCAACCACAGCATTCCCATCTGAAATCTTCTTACTTAAATATTCTATGGAACGTTTTGCGATCCCCGTTCCTCTTCTCTGTGCAGAATCATACATTTCCTGCTGTATTTCACTCACATACACTAAGTGTTCGCATGAGGAAATTTCTATTTCCATTTATTTATCTGAATTTTTTGGCAAATTTAAAAGATATTTACTTTACAAAGCAAATTTAAAAGATATTTTTTTCTTAAAAAACATATTTAAAAAGATAATATATCTTATTAGTTAATTTTTAATTTGCTAAATTATTATATATTTGCTAAAATACTATATATGGAAGATAAATGTCCAAAATGCAAAGGTGATAAAGTGGTTAAAAGCGGAATCATTAACAAAAAACAGAGGTTTCTGTGTAAAGACTGCAATTACTATTTTACCGTAAAAAAACTGGGAAAACAAATAGATGACTACTATGTAACCAAGGCATTACAACTTTATCTGGAAGGCTTAAGTTTCCGTGAGATAGAAAGAATTATTGGGGTTTCTCATGTCACCATAAGCTCATGGATAAAAAAGTACAATATCACAAGACCTCCTCATTCAGAATTCCATCCTGTATATAAAATTCTAAAACAAAACGAGCTCATCGATTATATTGCTAAAGAAGAAAACCTTAAAAATTCCGGTATTATCATTACTCAGTTTGCAGACAAGTATATGCTTATAAAATGGGAACGTTTCAAAAAATAGAGAAAAGGTATAAGTATTAAATAATAAATATCCATATTCACTTTAAATCAACAACTTAAACCCTTTTCCAAGTAATATCCACCATCTTCAATTTATCATTTTTCACTCATAATTTATAAGTATATATATCATGACCAATAATATATATTAAATTTTCATAAACAAATTATTAATTACAATTTGGAGTCCATAAAATTAATACCAAAAAATTGATAATTTATGAAGAAAATATTCACTTTTATTGGATTAGCATTAATTAGCAACTCACTATATTCTCAAGGTTCCCCCGAATATGGAAGCGGATTAAAGCTAAATCTCAATCAGGAAGGCGATAAATTCGTTCGTTTCATTTTATGGGATCAGTTCTGGTTGAGAAATACCCAGATGAATCCGGGAAGTATGGTAGGCGGAGAAGCTACTAAAGATTCCTGGAGCTTAGGAAACCGAAGGTTAAGAGCTTTAGCCTATGCACAAATTTCTAAAAGATACATGATTCTCGTTCATTTCGGTATCAATAACCAGACTTTCATTAATGGAGGAGCTCCTGGAACTACCGGAACAGGAGGAAACGGGAATGGTAAAAAACCCCAGATGTTTTTCCATGATGCCTGGAATGAATATGCAGTCGTATTACCGGGAGAGGCAGGAGACTTCAGCTTATCTTTAGGAGCAGGATTACATTACTACATGGGATTATCCCGTATGACCATGGCCTCAACTCTTAACTTCTTAACTGTAGATTCCCCTATTTTTTCATGGCCCTTAATTGATAATTCTGACCAGTTCGCAAGACAGCTTGGAATGTTTGCAAAAGGTAAATATGGAAAACTGGAATACCGCTTAAGCTTAAATAAACCTTTTGCAACGGATTTAATTCCCACTAATGTCACTGATCCAGCCAATGCTGTTGCAGTTGATAATAATGGTAACCCAAAATTTTCAAAAGCAGGATATCTTGAATATCAGTTTCTTGATGATGAATCCAACACACTCCCTTTTAAAGTAGGATCTTATCTGGGAACCAAAAAAGTGTTCAATGTGGGGGCTGGTTTTTACCATCAGGCAGATGGAACAAAGTCTTCTGTGAATGATAACATTGAAAAGCATGATATTACCTTACTTGCTGTAGATGCTTTTGCAGATATTCCACTTGGGGAAGCTAAAAATAAAATGGCTATTTCAGCTTATGCCGGATATTACAACTATAAATTCGGACCCAATTATATCAGAAATCTAGGTATTATGAATATCGCCTCTACGGATCCTAATTTCATAGGAGATAAGGCAATTGCAGGTCCGGGAAATATGCAGCCTACTATCGGAACAGGTAATATTGTCTACGCACAGGCAGGGCTCCTTCTTCCCAGCCAGGCTGAAAAACCCAAAATAAGAATTCAGCCTTTTGCGGCTTATACGTATAAAGATTTTGAAGCTTTTGATAGGTCGTCTTCCCAATTTGATGTAGGTGCCAACTGGTTTATAGACGGCCATCATGCTAAAATCACAACCCAATACTCTACCCGCCCTGTTTATACCAGTCCTACGGAAAACCCTAAATCCAAAGGAGAATTCATTGTTCAGTTCCAAATCTATCTGTAAAACACTACGGACTTTAACCTCATCCATATTTAACATCAAAATCAAGCAATATGAGCGAAAACCATCACGAAAATTACAATAACATGACCGAAAAACAGAAGAACAGAACGATCTGGAGTGTGATCACAGCTTCTTCTCTCGGCACATTGATTGAGTGGTATGACTTTTATATTTTTGGGAGTCTAGCCATTGTTCTTGCGACAAAATTCTTCCCCGCCGACAACCCTACTGCAGCATTTTTATCTACACTGGCAACATTTGCTGCGGGATTTGTAGTAAGACCTTTCGGAGCTCTTTTCTTCGGAAGATTGGGAGATCTTATCGGAAGAAAATACACTTTTCTTGTTACACTGCTGATCATGGGATTTTCCACTTTCCTTATCGGATGTATTCCGAGTTATGAAACCATAGGCTTCCTTGCTCCTGTGTTAGTATTAATTTTAAGATTATTACAAGGATTAGCTTTAGGAGGCGAATACGGAGGCGCTGCCACCTATGTCGCTGAATACGCCCAGCCTCATCGAAGAGGATACTGGACCTCATGGATACAGACCACGGCTACAGCAGGACTTTTTATTTCATTAATCGTCATACTGGTTACTAAGACTTCACTTTCAACAGAGGAGTTTGACACCTGGGGATGGAGGGTTCCTTTCTGGATTTCTATTTTAATGGTAGGCGTTTCCTACATCATCAGAAAGAATATGAAAGAATCTCCTCTTTTTGCAAAAGCTAAAAGCGAAGGAAAAACTTCCAAAAACCCTCTTAAAGAAAGTTTCGGGAATAAATA
This sequence comes from Chryseobacterium sp., assembly GCF_022712095.1. GTDB lineage: Bacteria > Bacteroidota > Bacteroidia > Flavobacteriales > Weeksellaceae > Chryseobacterium. The sequence continues at coordinate 32,073 of NZ_JALAHD010000319.1, forward strand.
TAATTTTAAATTCGTCCTTCTTGCCCTATTCGGAGCCGCAATGGGACAAGGTGTTATCTGGTATACCGGCCAGTTTTACGCCATGAGCTTCCTGCAAAAGGTAATGAATGTAGAATCCGCACAGGTAGATTCCCTGATGGCCACTGCTCTTTTCCTCGGCACTCCATTCTTTGTCGTCTTCGGGTGGTTGTCTGATAAAATTGGGCGTAAAGCCATTATGATGACAGGAATGTTGGTTGCCATTTTTGCTTACCGTCCCATTTATGACAGCATGTACAAAAGTGTAAATCTTGAGAGTAAAACAGTTGCATCCAGAGGTATCACAGAAAAAAGAAGTGCAAAAATCCATAAGGATATCGCTACTGACAGTCTTATCACTTTCCATAAAGAGACTGTATTCACAGACGGAACTTTATTAAAGAAAGACAGTATTGTCCATTGGTCTGCTGCCGGTCCGGTAATGAAGGACGGCAAAGCAGAAGAACCTAAAGTTTCACAATCCGTGACACTAGGCGACCATACAAAATGGTATCTGGTATTCCTGGTATTTATTCAGGTGATCTTTGTAACCATGGTATACGGCCCTATTGCAGCCTTCCTTGTGGAAATGTTCCCGGTAAGAATCCGATACACTTCCATGTCTTTGCCTTATCACATTGGTAACGGAGTATTCGGAGGGTTACTTCCTGCCGTAGCCACTTATCTCGTAACGGTAGGAAAAGATGCAGGTCATCCTACATGGTACCTAGAAGGCCTATGGTATCCGATTGGAGTGGCCGCAGTCTGTTTACTGATAGGATTAGTATATCTTAAAAATAAAAACAATAATATTCATGATTAATCACCAAATCTTTCAAATTTTTATTAAATTTAAAAACTACTAAAATGGACGGACTAAAAAAAATATTAGGTATACTCTGGATCATCATTGCTCTTGTAGTGGGATATTTCGGAATTACCGTTATGGGAATCCCGAAAATCGCGTCGGGAAAACAGGAAGATCTGGTATTTGGTATTATCATTTTATTCATATTGGTACCCATAATTTCCGGCGGATTAGCTATTTTCGGATATTATGCACTGACAGGTGAATACTCAGATGATAAAGTTTAACTAATTATAACCTCAATAGGAACCATACAGAGCCCATGTTCTGTATGGTTTCAAAATATTAATGAAGAAGAGACACGAACAAAAGCTGATTATCCTGAGTGTTGCCCTGATGATCGCTTTCAGTATTCCTATTTCGCTGTTATTTAACAGTGAGAAAGAAATATTGGGATATCCGATGATTCTGATTTATTTGTTTGCCATGTGGATGCTTTCTATCATTATATCTTTTATAATTGTAAAAAAGTATTATGAGTAGTTTTGCTTTATTTATTGTTGTTTCCTTATACCTGGCTCTTTTATTTTTAGCTGCTTATCTGGCTGAACAGAAAAGAAGCAAGCTATGGATCAACAATCCTTATATCTACTCACTGTCTTTGGCTGTTTATTGTTCTGCATGGACCTATTACGGAAGTATAGGAGTTGCTGCAACAAGCGGACTGGATTACTTACCCATTTATATCGGTCCTGTTATGATTATTCCGGCATGGATCTTCATTAATACCAGGATTATAAGAATTGCACGGATAAATAAAATAAGCAGTCTATCAGATTTCATTTCTCTTCGTTATGGAAACAGCAGAAGTTTAGGAGCCATTATCACTTCAGTTTGTCTTCTTGCCATTGTTCCTTATATTGGATTACAGATTAAAGCCATTTCCGAGACTTTTCATTTAGTTACCCGAACTCCTTCCTCCAGTAATATCCTGACAGACAATGCAACTTTTGTCGTCCTCCTCATCGCTCTGTTCTCTTCTTATTACGGAACACGTTATGTAGATGCTTCGGAAAAAAGATTGGGAATCATCTCTGCCATTGCTTTGGAGAGTTTTTTAAAATTGTTTTTCATTGTTATTCTGGGATTATTTGTTATCTATTTTGTTTTTGACGGTTTCTCTGACATCTACCAGAAAGCAAGTCAGTTTCCGGATTTTAAAAGAAAAAATACATTCAACGGAATTGAAGGTTCTCTCAACTGGATGATCTTATGCATGATTTCTGCTACCGCCATATGCATTCTTCCGAGACAGTTTCACACGGCTATAGTAGAAAACAGGCAGGAAAAACATATTAAAACTGCTATTTGGTTTTTCCCTCTATACCTATTGATTTTCACTGTATTTATTTTTCCCATTGCCTGGGGTGGCAGACTTATCTTCGACGGAGAAAAAGTAAATCCTGAATTTTATTCCATTCTTATTCCACAGCATTTCAATAATACATGGATTACAGTATTGGTATTCCTTGGAGGACTCAGCTCCTGTATTTCCATGATTATTATTTCATCTATCACCTTATCTATTATGCTTTCCAATAATTTAGTCATTCCTTACGGCTTATTAGGAAAATTAAAATCTGAAAATGAAATTCAAAACACCAGAAATATCACCAATATCCGGAAAATAAGTATTCTGGTATTGGTAATCATGGCTTTTGTGTTTTATAAATATTTTATCTTAAAAACTTCACTGGATTCAGTGGGTTTAATTTCTTTCGTTGTTATTGCCCAGCTTGCTCCAGCTTTCTTTGGCGCTCTTTTCTGGAGAAGAGGAAGCTACAAAGGTGTTGTTGCCGGACTTATTGCAGGATTAACGATTTGCTATTTCGGACTGATCATTCCTCAATACTACTTTTCTTACACTCAGGAATTCAAGGGGGTACTGAGAGAGATGTACACTTATTTCGATTTCTTCAGTATTCCTTATTTAAGCAGAATCTCCCAGATTTTCTTTTGGTCTATTCTGGTCAATACAGGAATCTTTACTATTGTTTCTGTGAGCATGAAAGGAAATTATCGCGAAAGAAACTTTGCTGAATTATATGTAGACATTGACAAATATATTCAAAACCCTGAAAATGCATTTATCTGGAGGGGAACCGCTTATATTTCTGATATTAAAAACATCCTTGAAAGATTCCTCGGAAAAGAGAAAACTGAACAGGCAATGCGGATTTTCAACCTGAAATACAATATCAATTCAGAAACAGAAACCGCTGATTCCCGTTTCATAAAATTTTCCGAAAACCTTTTGGCAGGAAGAATAGGTACAGCTTCTGCTAAAATACTTATTGAAGGAGTTACCAAAGAAGATAAAATATCTTTAAAGGAAGTGTTAAATATATTGGAAGAATCAAAAGAAAACATTTCTCTCAATAAGAAATTAACCGAGCAATCACAGGAATTACAACAACTATCAGATGATCTTAGAACAGCTAATGAAAGCCTAATCATCAAAGACCGTCAGAAAGATGACTTTCTTGATTCTGTTGCTCATGAATTGAGAACACCTATTACAGCAATAAGATCCGCTGGAGAAATTCTGGCAGATGATGATGATATTCCGTTAGACATTAAAAAAGAATTCCTCAACAATATTATTACAGAGTCTGACAGATTAAGTGAAATCATTAACGATATTCTGTATCTGGATAAGCTGGAACATGGAGAAATTGCCCTTAATATTCAACCAAACAATATTATCCAGACCTATAAAAAGGCCCTTAACCCCTTACTTCATCTTATTCAGCAGAAAAGTATCCATTTAAGTGAAGTTAATCTTCTTAATCAATATGTTTTTGAATACGATGAAGCCAGAATGATACAGCTTTTCCAGAATATTCTGGGTAATGCTTTAAAGTTCACTGAGGAACAGGGAACAATACAGACTAAACTTTTAGAGAAAAATAATATATTAACCATTACAATATTCAACACAGGGAAAAACATCCCTGAAGAAGACTTGGAAATGATTTTTGATAAATTCTACCAATCCAGAAATCAAAATATCCTTAAACCCACTGGGAGTGGTCTCGGATTGGCCATCTCCAAAAAAATCGTACAGGCTCATCAGGGGAAAATAAAAGCAGAAAACAGTGGTCTGGGAGTTACATTTACTATCAGCTTCCCGGAGGGAGATGCACAAAAGATTACAAATGAAGTCGAACACTTATAATAAACACAAAAATGAAAAAGATCGTTATCGCAGATGATGAACATAAAATTTTAATGTCATTGGAATACAGCTTCAGGAAAAGCGGATATGATGTATTTATCGCCAGGGACGGTACAGAAGTTTTGGATTTTCTTGAAACCATTACTCCTGACATCATCCTGCTTGATATCATGATGCCTAATCTTGACGGATACAGCACATTGGAAATCATCAGGCAACAGGAAAAATTTAAAAACACCAGGGTTATTTTCTTAAGTGCAAAAAACAATCCTAAAGACATTAAAAAAGGGCTTGAAATGGGTGCAGACGCCTATGTTACAAAACCTTATTCCATCAAAAAATTATTACAACAAATTGAAGATTTACTCCGGGAAAACAATGACATAGAAACAATATAAACACTAAAACAAATCTAATATGAATGCAGACACCTTATTCAGACAGAGTATCGAAGACAAAGAGAATTTCTGGAAGCAGCAGGCACAGGAAATTACATGGTTTAAATTCCCGAGCAATATCTTATCTGCAGATCAGAATAACTACCCTCAGTGGTTTTCTGATGGTGAGCTCAATATGTGCTATTTATGTATAGACAAACATATTGAAGACGGATATGGAGATCAGATCGCTATTATTTATGATTCTCCTGTAACAGGGCAGAAGAAAAGCTATACATTTAAGGAAGCTCAAAAAGAAATTGCAAAATTTGCAGGAGGCCTTACTTCTTTGGGATTAAAAAAAGGAGATACCGCTGTAGTATACATGCCGATGATTCCCCAAACTTTATTTGCTATGCTGGCATGTGCAAGAATCGGAGTGATTCACAATGTAGTTTTCGGCGGATTCGCTCCTTATGAGCTCGTAGTAAGAATTGATGACTGTAAACCAAAAGCTTTGATCACAGCCACTGCCGGAGTGGAGATTTCAAAAAGAATTCCCTACTTACCATTGGTAGAAAAAGCAATCGAACTGGCGCAGGATAAGGTGGAGCATATTATTGTCTATAATCGTAACCTGATTGATAATCAACATGAAATGTTTGAAGGATTAATTGACTACGAAGAATTATTTACTCAGTCCGATCCCGTGGAATGTATCCCTGTAGAATCTATCCACCCACTCTATTTACTTTACACTTCAGGTACAACCGGAAAACCTAAAGGAATTGTTCGTGATACCGGAGGATATGCTACCGCACTTCAGTTCTCCATGAAATATGTTTACGGAGTAGAACCTGGTGAAACCTATTGGGCGGCTTCTGACTTCGGATGGGCTGTAGGACACAGTTTCTCTGTATACGGCCCTTTAATCAACAGAAATACCACTATTATTTTCGAGGGTAAACCTGTAATGACTCCTGATGCCGGAACTTTCTGGAGAATCATTTCTGAGCATAAAGTATCGGTTATGTTTACTGCTCCGACTGCAATCCGGGCCATCAAAAAGGAAGATCCTGAGGGAAAATTAGTAAAAAAATATGATCTTTCCCATTTCAAAAAACAATTTTTAGCAGGTGAGCGATGTGATGTTGCTACTTTAGACTGGTTTAACGAACATATTGGAGTTCCTGCTATTGACCACTGGTGGCAAACCGAATCAGGATGGCCCATGCTGGGACTCATGACCGCTGATGATCAATATAAAATAAAAAGAGCTTCTGCCGGAAAACCTATTCCGGGATATGATATTAAAATATTTGACGAAAACGGATATGAACTCGATCCACACCATGAAGGTTATTTAGCTATTAAACTCCCTCTTCCTCCGGGTGCACTTCTCGGAATCTGGAAAGATCACGAGCGTTTTCAGAAAAGTTATTTATCACAGTACAATGGATATTATTTTTCCGGTGACGGAGCTATTAAGGACGAAGACGGATATCTTTTTATCACAGGCAGAGTGGATGACGTAATCAATGTAGCAGGACACAGGCTTTCCACTTCAGAAATGGAGGAAGTAGTATCCTCACATCCGGATGTAGCAGAATGTGCCGTGGTAGGAATCGATGATCATTTAAAAGGTCAGATCCCGTTCGCTACAGTAGTTTTAAAAAACAATTCATCTATTTCAGAAGAACAGCTAGAGAAAGAAATTATACAGACTGTCCGTGAAAAGATAGGAGCCGTAGCATGTCTAAAAAACGCAATGATTGTCAACAGGTTGCCGAAAACCCGGTCAGGAAAGATCTTAAGAAAACTGATAAGAACCCTATTGGAGGGAAAAGATTTCCAGATTCCATCCACTATTGACGATGAAAAAATCATTGATGAAATTCAAGAAAAATTCTTTGAATACAAGGCTTGCTAAGCAAAATTGAATTAACTTTAAGTTAGAAAAAAATTAAACAATTTAAAATAAAGAATAAAGGATATGAGAAATTACCAGATCGAAGACCTTCCCGATTACTTTAAACAATATAAAAAATCGATTAAAAATCCTAAGAAATTCTGGGATAATATAGCTGACAAAAATTTTGTTTGGTATCAGCGCTGGAGCAAGGTTGTAGATTATGATATGACGGAGGCTAAAATTACATGGTTCAAAAATGCAAAACTGAACATCGTTAAAAACTGTATCGACAGACATTTAGCGGAAAGAGGTGATAAAACAGCTATTATATGGGAACCTAATGATCCAAAAGAAGAGGCCTTGCACATAAGCTATAATGATTTATACATAAGGGTTAATAAGACCGCTAGCATTCTAAGGGATCTGGGGATAAAAAAAGGAGACCGTGTCTGCATCTACCTTCCGATGATTCCGGAACTGGCCATTACGATGCTCGCCTGTGCAAAATTAGGAGCAGTGCATTCTGTTATTTTCGCAGGATTCTCTTCTTCCGCTGTTGCTTCAAGGGTAAATGATTGTGGTGCAAAAATGATTATCACTTCTGACGGAAGCTACCGTGGAAGTAAAGTTCTCGATTTAAAAAGTATCGTAGATGAAGCTTTGGAAAAGACTGAAACCATTGAAAATGTTTTAGTAGTGAAAAGAACTCATAATGAGATCAAAATGAAAGAAGGAAGAGACTACTGGATGGCAGATCTTTACGAAAAAGCTTCAGAAGATTTTGTTACTGTAATCATGGATGCTGAAGACCCGCTTTTTATTCTATATACTTCAGGATCTACGGGAAAACCTAAAGGAATGCTTCATACCTGTGCTGGATATATGGTCTATACAGCCTATACCTTCAAAAATATTTTCAATTATAAAGAAAACGACATCTATTGGTGTACAGCCGATATAGGGTGGATAACGGGACACTCTTATATTTTGTACGGACCATTATGTAACGGAGCTACAACCGTAATTTTCGAAGGTGTTCCTACTTATCCGGAACCGGACCGCTTCTGGGAAGTGATTGAAAAACATAAGATTACCCAATTCTATACGGCACCGACTGCAATACGTTCATTAGCTAAAGAAAGTACGGAATGGGTAGATAAGCATGACTTGAGTTCATTAAAAGTAATAGGATCCGTTGGAGAGCCTATCAATGATGAAGCATGGCATTGGTTCAATGATCATGTGGGGAAAAAGAAATGCCCTGTTGTGGACACCTGGTGGCAAACGGAGACCGGAGGAATAATGATCTCTCCCCTCCCGTTTGTAACACCTACCAAACCAACCTATGCTACTTTACCGTTACCGGGAATACAGCCTGTATTAATGGATGATAAACGAAATGAAATTTCAGGAAATCAGGTAACAGGAAACCTTTGTATTCGTTTTCCATGGCCCGGAATCGCACGAACCATCTGGGGAGACCACCAAAGATATAAAGAAACTTATTTCTCAGCATTTCCGGGAAAATATTTTACCGGTGACGGAGCGTTAAGAGACGAAGTTGGATATTACAGAATTACAGGTAGAGTTGATGATGTGATCATTGTTTCCGGACACAATCTGGGAACTGCACCGATTGAAGACAGTGTTAATCAGCACCCTGCGGTTGCAGAGTCTGCTATTGTAGGGTACCCTCACGATATTAAGGGAAATGCTTTATACGGATACGTAATGCTGAAGGAAAGCGGGGAAAGCAGAGACAAGGAAAATCTTAAAAAAGAAATCAATCAATTGATTTCCGATCAGATCGGACCTATTGCTAAACTGGACAAAATACAGTTTGTTTCAGGGCTACCTAAGACACGGTCAGGAAAAATCATGCGTAGAATCCTTAGAAAAATTGCTGAAGGGGACTTTAGTAATTTCGGGGATATTTCTACTTTACTCAACCCGGAGATTGTGGAAGAAATAAAAAATGAACGATTAGGCTAAAATATCAAATCCAATATGAAGAGCAGGAAAATTTCCCTGCTCTTTTTTCATGAAAATAAAACAATTGTTTAAAAAAACAGCATTAAAACAAATAAAGCACAACATATAACACTTATAAATAAAGATAAATCAACAAATATTAAATTTAATTAAAAAACAAACAATATTAAAAAAATAATTATTACCTTTAGTATGAACTAAAAACCTATTGCTATGTCAAATATTTTAGCTGGATTATTTGAATTTCACAGCGATTATAAAAAACTTGAGTCCGATCTTGAGAATTCCGGATTTGAAAATTCCGAATATATCATTTATCTGGACAACAGCCACAACACTCAATATCTTGCCAGTGTTGCCGTGAAAGACCTTGATCAGGTAGACAATGCGAAACATATTTTCAGTCAGAATGCGGTTTTAAAAACGTATATGTTTGAAAATATGGGGATAGAACAGGCTAATTATGATAACCTGAAAAAATATATAGATGCAAGGAGCAGAGCGGAAATTCATAACAGTATGAATATAAAAATAAAAGGTTCCACAGAGGGTATCAATTCGGAAGTAAAATCATAAAACATATCTTTAAAATCTAATAACCGAGAATCCGTAGAGCTTTCTACGGATTTTTTGAATTATAAAAAACAGAAAAATAGTATTATTTTTCGTATTTTCGTTTAATAAAGGCTTTCACACAAATGAGTTACGATTTAGAACAAGAAAACAAAGAGATCCTTGCGCGGTACAAGGATCTGATTTCCAATACATACAGGACTTTGGATGAGGAAAATAACAAACTCATCCGAAAGGCTTTTGATATTGCACTGGATGCTCATAAAGATCAGCGCAGAAAAACAGGGGAGCCTTATATCTACCACCCTATTGCCGTAGCTAAAATCGTAGCTAAAGAAATAGGTTTGGGTGCTACTTCCATTGCATGTGCATTACTGCATGATGTGATTGAAGATTCCGACTATACCTATGAAGACATCAAGAAAATATTTGGTGATAAAATAGCCGATATCGTGAATGGATTAACGAAGATATCCATCATGAACCACCAGAACATTTCTGTACAATCCGAAAATTACAGAAAACTGTTGCTGACTCTTTCACAGGATTTCCGGGTTATTCTTATTAAGATTGCCGATCGCCTTCATAACATGCGTACTTTAGAAAGTATGGCACCGGATAAACAGAAAAAAATTGCTTCTGAAACCGTTTATATCTATGCTCCTCTGGCTCACCGTTTAGGCTTATACAACATAAAATCTGAACTGGAAGATCTTTCAATGAAATATAATAATCCGGAAGTCTACCATGAAATTTCCGAGAAATTAGAATTAGAGAAAGACAGCCGCGAAAGATATATCGAAGAGTTTAAAAAAGAGGTGTCCGAAAGATTAAAAGACGAAGGGCTCAACTTTACGATAAAAGGACGTGCAAAAGCTATATCTTCCATTTACAGAAAGATGCTCAAGCAGGGTGTTTCTTTTGAAGAGGTTTTTGATAATTATGCGATAAGGATCATTTATAAATCCGATGCCAAAAATGAAAAATTCCTGGCATGGAAAATCTATTCTATCGTTACCGATGTTTACCACAGTAATCCGTCAAGAATGCGAGACTGGATTACCCAGCCCCGTTCCACGGGATATGAAAGTTTACATCTGACTGTACTTGGTCCTGACAAAAAATGGATTGAAGTACAGATCCGTTCTGAAAGAATGGATGAGATTGCTGAAAAAGGAGTAGCAGCCCATTACAAATATAAAGAAGGCTATAAACAGAATTCTGAAGACAGAAATTTCGAAAGATGGGTAAGTGAAATCCGTGAAGTTCTGGAACAGCAGCAAAACCTTTCTACTTCTGAGCTTTTAGACAATATTAAGCTTAATTTATATTCTAAGGAGGTATTTGTATTTACGCCCAAAGGGGAAATTAAGATTTTACCTAAAAATGCAACGGCATTAGATTTTGCCTTTGCAGTTCATTCCGATCTGGGAATGAAATGTCTGGGAGCAAAAATCAACGGAAAGCTTGTTCCGATTTCCTACATTTTGCAAAATGGAGATCAGGTAGATATTCTCTCATCTCATAATCAGAAGCCCAAAACTGACTGGCTTGAATTCGTAGTAACCTCCAAAGCGAAGTCTAAAATCAAAAGCTTCCTGAATTCCCAGAAAAACCAACTGGTAGAGGAAGGCAAGGAAATTCTTCAGAGAAAACTTCGTCATGCTAAAATCAACTTTAATGATGATGAAGTCAATAAGCTTCAAAAGTTTTTCAATTTAAAGACTTCTCAGGAATTATTTCTTAAGTTTCAAAGCAATGAACTGGACGTAAGCAGCCTGAGAAAATATATAGAAAGTAAAAACGTATTCAACAACCTACTTTCAAGGTTCAGAAAATCTTCTCCGAAGAATACCACTTACGAAGAACAGCCGGAAACGAATCTGGACATGATCGTGTTCGGAAAAGATGAGGAAAAACTGAATTACAGTTTTGCCAAATGCTGTACCGTAATTCCAGGAGATAAAATTTTTGGATTTATCACCATATCCGATGGAATAAAAGTGCATAGCGATAACTGTCCGAATGCCATCAACCTAAGAGCTCAATATGATTACAGGGTAATCCCTGCTAAATGGGTAAATGCTGAAAGCTTTAAAAACCGTGTGAAAATTGAAATCGAAGGACTGGACAGAATGGGTATGATCAATGATATCACAGCTGTAATCAGTAATGCTATGGGAATGGATATGAAAAGCATGTCCATTGAGTCCAATGATGGTTTATTTACCGGAAATATTAATCTGGAAGTAAAAAATAAAGGTCAGCTGGAAGAAACTTTCAAGAAAATTAAAGCAATTAATGGCGTTTCCAAAGTGAGACGACTATAATTTAATATATGAAATTAAGCATCTACTTTAAAAATTTTTTCAATAATAGTCAGTCATCGGGAATTATCCTCATTTTTTGTGTCATTATATCCCTTATTATTGCTAACTCTTCAGCCGGTACTGATTTTCAGAGTTTTTTAGATCTGGAAATAGGTACTCACCTTTTTCATCTTGAATATCCTGTAAGTATTTGGATCAATGATGGATTGATGGCAATTTTCTTTCTTCTTGTAGGACTGGAAATCAAAAGAGAGCTGATAGAGGGTGAACTTTCTTCTTTTAAGAATGCTTCCCTTCCCATTTTTGCAGCTATTGGCGGGATGCTTATTCCAGCAGTAATCTATTCTATTTTCAACTCGGGAACAGAATACGGTAACGGCTGGGGAATTCCTATGGCAACGGATATCGCTTTCTCTCTAGCCATTATTTCCATGCTGGGAAGCAGAATTCCTGGTTCCATTAAAATATTTTTAGCTGCATTAGCCATTGTAGATGATTTAGGAGCCATCTTGGTAATTGCTGTTTTTTATACGGATCAAATCCACTGGGTATATCTGATTCTTTCTTTTGTGATCGTAGCTTTATTATTCCTTCTGAATTTTTTCAAAGTTACGAAGATCATATTCTATCTGATTCCTGGATTATTTTTATGGTATTTTCTGCACCATTCGGGAATCCACGCTACTATTGCTGGAGTTTTATTAGCATTCTCCATTCCAACCAATGCTTCAGATACTGAAATATCACCTCTGGAAAAGCTGGAGCATCAGCTGCATATTCCGGTAAGCTTTTTCATCATGCCTTTATTTGCATTAACGAACACCAATATCACCTTCAACAGTGGAATGGTCGAAGGGTTGACAAGTACATTAGGATTGGGAATTATCGGAGGATTAGTGATTGGAAAACTGATTGGAATTAATATGTTCTCATTTCTTGCGATCAAACTTAAACTAAGCTCACTCCCTCAAAACAGTTCGTGGGTGCAGATGCTGGGAGTTGGACTTCTTGCAGGTATAGGATTCACCATGTCCATATTTATTGCTTTGCTTTCCTTTAAAGGACAGATTGAAATTCAGGATGAAGCCAAATTTGCGATTCTAATTGCTTCTGTCTTAGCTGCTAGTCTTGGATATATAGTCTTGTATTCAAGCAGTAAAAAAAGAAAAGAGATACCTGAAGAATATTAAATTTTATTTTTTATCCTCTATTTTTCTGAGATGCTCTTCATTAACTTCTGATTCAGATTCTGTATAAGAAGGATAATAGGCTGCTTCTCTCTTTAAGCCGTCGGAAATAAGTTTTTCAATCCTTAATTTCCTGATGGCCATATTCAGTTCATTTCCAAATAAAAGCAGATAGACATTGACATTAACCCAAACCATCAAAAGGATCATACTTCCTATCGAACCGTATAACACATTATAACGGGCAATATTCTTCATATAAAGCGCAAAAAGGTAAGTAGTAAGCACAAATAGAATAGTTGTTAAAATAGCCCCCGGAACCGCCTGCCTGAATCTGGTAATCTTTACGGTCCCCAGCCAGTAAAACATTGCTAAAAGAATAAAATAAAACAGAGGGAAAGAAACAAATCCGATAATTTTAGTCAGATTATTCACCAGCCAGGAAATATCATAAGCCGGAGTAAACAGCTTCATTACTACTTCTACATAATAAACTCCAAATAAGGCAAGAAATACAATAGTGATAAAACCAATGGTAATAAAAAAGGATAGAATAAATTCTTTAACATCACTTAGTTTTTCTTCTGAATTCTCATTAAATCCATTGATAAGAGAAAAGGTTCCATTCGTCGCAAATATCAAGGCCAGTACAATGGTAAGATTACTGATTCCTTTCATATTGGGAATAATATTTTGCTCGATATATCCTCTTACATCACTTTCCATATTGGAAGGGAAAATATTATGCATCAGGACTTCAAAAATATAAAACTGAAGCTTATCATAATGCGGCATATAGGGTAAGATGGAAAGCAAAAACAAAATGAAGGGAAAAAGACTGATTGTAAAACTCCAAGAAATAGCAGCTGCCTTCCTTCCTATTTTGTCTTTAAAAATACCTGAAATGTAGATCTGAAACATCTGCCATACTGAAATTCCCAAAACGGGAATATGAATCCCGTCAAAAAAATCCTGTATTTTTAAAATAAACTTTGGAGTTTTTATTCCCATATATTATTTTGCTTTGAATGCCTAATGAAAATTCATAATACAAATTTAAGGGAATTTATCTATAATACTTAATTCTTTCCCTTAACCCAAATGTAACCAATTTATTTCATCAGAATCTATATTAGGTAAAAGTACTGATTTTTTAGATTTCTCATTCTTTTCTATTCCAGAACATGCTAATCATAAATCTTAAAATGATAGTAAGAATATGAAGTTATTCCTGAATTTATGAATATCTTTGGGCTTTCATTCTTATGAATTATGATTGCAACAAATGAGAATTAATTTACTTTGTATTGGCAAAACGGACGACAAGGAGATCTCGAGTCTAATTAATTATTATTTAAACCGCCTCCCAAAACACTGGAATTTTGAGATTACAGAAATTCCGGATGTAAAAAATGCGAAAAATTTATCTCCGGAACTTCTTAAGAAAGAGGAAGCCAAATTATTTCTCAATCAGATTGACAGGACCGATCTTGTTATTATTCTGGATGAAAAAGGCAAACAGTTTACCAGCAGAGAGTTTTCCCAGAAAATTGATAGCTGGATGAATTCTTCCGTGAAAAAAGTACATATTTTAATCGGAGGAGCTTATGGGTTTTCTGATGAAATTTATTCTAGGGCCAATGAAAAGATCTCTCTTTCCAAAATGACCTTTACCCATCAGATGATCCGTCTGTTCATTGTTGAACAACTCTATCGTGCAGATCAGATTTTACAGGGTAAGCCTTACCATAACGATTAATTTATTTTTTCTCGCAACGGGTATAATAATCGGTAAGGATCGTTTTTTCATATCCTAAGTTTACAGCTTTATCTAAATTGGAACAGGCTTCTTTGTCTTTACCGGAATCAAATAAAATCAAAGCTCTGGTTACATAGGATTGTGCAAATGTAGGATCAATTGAAATCGCTTTATTAACATCTGCAAAAGCTTCTTTAGTTTTTTTCATTTTAAAATAAACATCTGCTCTTCCGGTATAAAGAAGTGACTCAGGCTTTTCTGCAAGAAGCCGATTATAATCTTTCAAAGCACCTTCGAGATCTCCGTTATTTTTTTTAAGATTGGCTAGGCCTGTTCTAGCATAGATATTCTCAGGATCAAAACTTAAAATCTGATTTAAGTCCTGAGCTGCCAGATCCTTTTTCCCTGTATCATCATAAATCCGGGAACGGGTAAGATACATTTCCACATTCTCAGGTTCAATCTGCAGGCCTTTATTCACATATTCCAATGCTTTTGCCTTACTACCCCTCTGGCCATGAAGTGACGCCAGATTAGCGTATACCTGAGCGGATAAAGGATTAGCCTTTAAGGCAGATTCATATGATTTGAAAGCCAGACTCGTTTTTCCCAACCGTCTCTGGGAGGTTCCTAAATTATTATAATATTCAGATTGAAATTTCTGAATTTTCTCTTGTCCGGCAAGCTTGGAGTATTGTTCTTCAGCACATTTATAATCTGCTTTTTTAAAGCATTCTTCAGCTGCTTTTGCGTCCTGTGCGTAATGTATGGATGAAAAAAGAATAGGAAGTAATAAAAGGATTTTCATGTGGCTTTTTTTTGTTTGCTGATCACTTTCTTGGCGAGCGTAGCAAAAAGCCCTCCCAATAAAAATCCAACAATCGCCCCCACCAAAATATCCATTGGGAAATGCACACCTAAATATATTCTGCTGTAAGAAACTACAATAGCCCATCCAAATATGGCATATGGAAACCATTTTAATTTCTTTCTTAATAGAATACTCAAATAACTTGCCAAAAAGAAAGTATTAGAAGCATGGGCTGAATAAAAGCCATACTGTCCCCCACATTTCACAATCCTCATATGATCTATCAGTGTAGGATCATGGCAAGGTCTCAATCTTGCTATTCCAAATTTAAATACAGAAGCAAGCTGATCCGAAACGGTAGCCCCGATAGCAATAAATATAAGAATATATACTAAAGATCTTAGATTATAACTTTTCAGTAAAAAATAAAGAAAAATAATATAGAGCGGAATCCAGATCCAGGTGGAAGAAATCATCATCCAAAACTGATCAAAAGAAGAGTCCCCTAGATTATTGAGATATAAAAAGACGTGCTTGTCTTCCTGAACTATTTCTTCCATTATGATTATCGGCTTACAGGTCCTTCATGTGATTCATCATCAGCAGGCTTTGGTTTTGGATCTGCAGAAGAAGGTTCCGTGATAATATCTTTCTCAATATTTTTTACAGGATTAAAATCTTTTGCAGCATCTTTCACCTTTTCAATTTCACGTTTAATTTCAGAAACAGGATTATCTGTTTCTTTCATGATCTCAGTTTTAATATCTTCTACTGCACCACGCATTTTTCTAACCCCAGCTCCAAGGTCACGGGCAATCTGAGGAAGTTTATCCGGTCCAAATAATACAACGATTGCAATTGCAATCAGTGCCATTTCTCCAATGCTTAGTTCCATGTTGTAAAATTACAAAAGATTATACACATATTGAATCCCCACTTAAATTTTAAAGAAATTTTAAGATTTATAAATATTTATTAGCAATTAATAATCACAAAGTAAAAACAGTGAATATTTTACTCTAATATACTTTTCTCATCTCATTTAGAATAAAATTAGATTCTATTCTGAATGCAATTTATTTCCATTTTCAACAAAAAAAGAACTTTATACTCTAATTCCCTTTTATATTGAAATTATTTCTTTTTTTTCTGAAAAGCAGAATAAGTCACCATCAAACCAAGCCCCATTAAGATAAATGCAAGGAAGAAAGGCGCTCCTGGGAATTTAACGGGCGCTTCATCATGGGTAAAATAATAAAAGAGATTCGTCATCATCGGAGGCCCGATAATCGAAGTAGCACTCATCAGACTTGTTAATGATCCCTGAAGTTCTCCCTGTTCATTGGCAGGAACACTTTTGGTAATCACAGACTGAAGTGCCGGACCACATATTCCCCCTAAACAATAAGGAATAAGAAACACGAACATCATCCAGCCTTCCGTAGCAAAGGAAAATAACAGCATCCCAATCGCATTAAGAGCCAATCCATAATATATACTCTTTTCTTCTCCCAGTTTTGGAGCTGTCCATCTTATCAGAACCCCCTGTACCAGTCCTACTAATAAGCCTGTTACTCCGAGTGAAATCCCTACCATTCTTTCTGTCCAGCTGAATTCATACATGGTAAAGAAGCTCCAGTTGCTTTGCACTGCATGTCCTGCAATATAAATTAAAATCAAGGCAAATATTAATGCTGAGATTTCGGGATGCTTACCCAAAAACTTAAATGATCCTACAGGATTAGCCCTTTTCCATTCAAATTTTCTTCTCTTTTCTTTATCCAGACTTTCCGGAAGTATGAAATAACCATAGAGAAAATTAAGCATACAAAGTATCGCTGCGGCATAGAAAGGAACACGGGCACCATAATGCCCTAAGATACCACCGATTACCGGTCCTATAATAAATCCCAGCCCAAAAGCTGCACCTATCATCCCAAAGTTTTTCGCTCGGTCTTCATCAGTTGAAATATCAGCAATATAAGCGCTTGCAGTAGTTACGCTTGCCCCTGTAATTCCCGCAATTATCCTTCCGATAAATAACCATAGAATTGTCGGAGAAAGTGCAAGCAAAATATAATCTACAGCAAAGCCAAAAAGAGAAATAAGAATAATAGGCCTACGCCCATATTTATCACTCAGATTCCCCACCACAGGAGAGAATATAAATTGGGTAAATGCATATGCAAATCCCAGCCAACCACCATATTTGGCAGCCTCACTGATATCACTGTGAATGAGCTCTTCAATAAGCTTGGGAACAACGGGAATAATGATTCCCCATCCTGTAATATCAATCAGTAGCGTTATGAAAATAAAGCCAATAGCGGCTTTCTTTTTTGAATTTTCCATCTTGGTGCAAAAATAATAAAATCAGGATAATAATATTAATATTATGG
>NZ_JALAHD010000320.1 GCF_022712095.1 Chryseobacterium sp.
AAATTAGATTTACTTATGATCCTTATTTTGGATTGAATGCGGTTGTTAGAAATAATAAAGGCATATATTATATAGATTCTTATTCTAAGGACAATAATATGTATATCGTTTATAATAGTAAAGATGCCCAATCTTTAGGTACATTTGAATGCTTATTTAATAATGAATTACCTAAACCTGCCGTTGGAGATTATAATACTTATAAAGGAAAACAGGCGAATGATGGTTTGCTTAGAAAGTATAGAATAGCTATTTCCACTACTAAGGGATATACTGATTATATTGCTCAACAGGCTGGATTATCTGGTGGAACTGTTGCTCAGAAGAAAGCAGCCGTGTTGGCAGCAGTCAATTTAGTGATTGCCCGAGTTAACGAAATATATGAAAATGATCTTTCAGTTACTTTTCAGTTAGCAGCTAATACAGATCAATTATTCTTTGTTGATAGTGATCCTTTTGGGCAAACTGATACTGATGTCCCGCTTGATTTTTATTTTGGTCTTCTTGATTTAGCAACTACAAATCTCTCCGTTACTGATAGTATTATTGGTGCGGAAAACTATGATCTGACAGAATTATTTTTCCATTCTTTTAATACTTTGCAGCAAGCAGGAATATCTCTTTCGAAGGCGTGTGATGATGAAAAAGGAGAAGGAGCAATGGGGATGATAGATCCGGTTGGTGATCCTTTTGCAGCAGGTATGGTGTCTCATGAAATAGGTCATCAGTTTGGAGCATTCCATACTCAGAATAATGATTGTCAAAGGGAGGATACAACTGATGTAGAACCAGGAAGTGGAAGTACTATTATGGGATACGCAGGAATTTGTGCTCCCAATGTACAACTTCAGGGGGATGCTTATTTTAATACCATAAGTATTCAGCAAATGAATTCAAAAATAATGGATACAATCACCTGTGGAACAACTAGCAGTACAGGCAATAGAGCTCCTCTGGCTAATGCAGGACAAGACAAAGTAATTCCTAAGGAAACCCCTTTTGCATTGACGGGAGTTGGTTCAGATCCTGATGGAGATGCAATTACCTACACTTGGGATCAAATTGATACAGGAGTAGGACAGATGCCTCCGAGATCTACCAATTCTGTAGGGCCTCTGTTCAGATCAATATGGGGGACTACTTCTCCTACAAGATATTTTCCAAAATTATCCACTATTGTTGAAGGGTATGATCCTTCTATTTTAGATCCAGGGAATTACAGAGCCTGGGAGAAATTGCCATCTGTTGACAGAACCCTAAACTTTGCTCTATTGGTAAGAGACAATAATCATATGGGAGGGAGAACTAGCAGCGATGTTGTGAAACTCACAGTATCTTCATCAGCGGGTCCTTTTCTGGTAACATCTCAAAATACACAGGGAGTAATTTGGAATGCGGGGGAAATAAAAACGATTTCTTGGGATGTTGCCAATACTAATGCAGCTCCGGTAAATACAGCGAATGTAATGATCTTGCTTTCTACAGATGGAGGAAATACTTTTCCCTATACTCTGGCAGAAAGTGTTCCTAATAATGGCTCTTATTCATTTACCGTTCCAGCGAATATAGATCAGACTTCAAAAGCTAGAATTATGGTTAAAGCTGTAGATAATGTGTTTTTAAATGTTAATGCAAAGGATTTTACGATAAATAATTCATATTTAATGACAGATGAAGTGGAAAAAGAAGGAGAATCAATAATAATTTACCCGAATCCTTCAAAAGGAATATTTACAATAAAAACTCAATCTAAAAATGATATTTCATATACTGTATATACAGTTGATGGTAGAAGAATAGATATGCCTCAGAGAATAAGTAGCAAAGGAGGAAGAATAGAAAAGAAAATTGATTTATCATCTCTTGTGGCAGGCGTTTACTTTATTGAGATAGATAAAGATGGTAGAAAATTGTCAAAAAAATTAATTATTAGTAAGTAAGACTAATGATTGTTTAATTAATACAAAAAAACGTTCAAATAAAATTTGAACGTTTTTTTGTATTATAATTTCTAGATTTCGTGATTGTTAAATTCACTAATGAAATGGAGCTTTACATTTGGGAATTTTTCCTGTGTCATATGAATGGTAAATGACGAGTCAGCCAAAAATACAAGTTGGTTATATTTATCTCTCGCTAAGAATCTCTGCTTTAATCTTGCAAATTCTTTAAATTCTTCCGATTTCTCATCAGCTTCCACCCAACAAGCCTTATGCATGGAAAGAGTTTCGTATGTACATTTTGCTCCATATTCATGCTCTAAACGGTATTGAATAACCTCATACTGAAGAGCACCCACAGTTCCAATAATTTTTCTGTTGTTCATTTCAAGGGTGAATAGCTGTGCAACACCCTCATCCATAAGCTGGTCAATACCTTTAGCCAATTGTTTAGCTTTTAATGGATCATCATTATTAATATAACGGAAATGTTCAGGAGAGAAGCTTGGAATGCCTTTGAAGTTAAGTTTTTCACCACCTGTTAGAGTATCTCCGATTCTGAAATTTCCAGTATCATGCAGACCTACGATATCACCCGGAAAACTTTCGTCCACAACTTCTTTTTTATCAGCAAAGAATGCATTGGGAGAAGAAAATTTCACCTTTTTATTTTCTCTTACCAACAGGTAATTTTCATTTCTTTTAAAAGTTCCGGATACGATTTTTACGAAAGCTAACCTATCTCTGTGTTTAGGGTCCATATTAGCATGGATTTTGAAAACAAAACCTGTAAAATTGCTTTCTTCAGGCTTTACCAGACGGATATCACTTTCTTTAGGCTGAGGCATTGGAGCAATTTCAATAAAAGCATCCAATAATTCACGAACTCCAAAGTTATTTAAAGCAGAACCGAAAAACACAGGTTGTAATTCTCCTTTCATATAATCCTTACGGTTGAATTCAGGATAAACGGATTCTATCAGTTCTAATTCCTCACGTAAGTTTTGAGCAGCTTTGGTGCCGATTACTTCATCTATAGATGCATCATTGATGTCATTGAATTGGATCGTTTCTCCAACTTTTTGTTTCTTTTCTTCTAAGAATAACTGGATATTGTTTTCCCAGATATTATAGATCCCCTGAAAATCGCTTCCCATACCGATAGGTAATGAAAGAGGAACTACACGAAGACCAAGTTTCTGTTCCACTTCATCTAATAGATCGAAAGCATCCTTGCCTTCACGGTCCAGCTTATTAATGAAAACAAGCATAGGGATGTTTCTCATTCTACAAACCTGTACCAGTTTTTCGGTTTGCTCTTCGACCCCTTTTGCAACGTCAATCACAACAATTACGGAATCTACCGCCGTTAAAGTTCTGTAAGTATCTTCAGCAAAGTCTTTGTGTCCCGGGGTGTCAAGGATATTGATTTTATGATCTTTATATTCAAATGCCAATACGGAAGTTGCTACAGAGATCCCTCTCTGTCTTTCGATTTCCATAAAGTCGGAAGTTGCTCCTTTTTTTATTTTGTTGGATTTTACCGCACCTGCCTCCTGAATCGCACCCCCGAAAAGAAGAAGCTTTTCTGTAAGGGTAGTTTTTCCGGCATCGGGGTGGGAGATAATCCCGAAGGTTTTTCTTTTTTGGATTTCTTTGATTAAATCTGACATACTGTATTTTGAGGATGCAAAAATCGTAATTTTTTGTGAGGATTTCAAATTAATTATAAGAAAGAATAGGTATAATATCTGGTCTAAAAATAGTATTGTCCGG
>NZ_JALAHD010000321.1 GCF_022712095.1 Chryseobacterium sp.
ATAATGCTATTCAAAAATATATCAAAGAAACTCATTCTACGGCCCTGACTGAAAGGTCGGATGAAGTAGAAAATTTTATTACCACCATCAATTTTTTATATAACGCAGGAAATTCTCCTTTATCTCAGGGAAATAAAGTGGAAGTATTGATTAACGGTGAAGAAAAATTTGCGAAAGTTTTTGAAGTGATAAAAGGTGCTAAACATCATATTCACCTTGAATATTATATTTATGATAATGATAAAATAGGAAACAATCTTGCGGATCTTTTAATTCAGAAAGCTAATGAAGGTGTTATAGTCCGCTTTCTTTACGATGATATGGGAAGTGGTAAAATTGGGAAAAAACTATTGAAGAGATTAAGAGAAGCGGGAATCGAAACTTCTCCTGTAAATAAAATTACCTTTAGGCTTCTTGCCAACCGTACTAATTACAGAGATCACCGAAAAATTATCATTGTAGACGGAGCAGAAGTATTTACCGGTGGAATCAATGTATCAGATAAATATATCAATCCGAATTCCAAGCAGTATTGGCGGGATATCCATCTTTATATTAAAGGAGGCGGAGCTTTTTACTTTCAGTTTTTGTTTTGGACCAACTGGATTTTTGCCACTGAAAAATTTCCTGAAATCACTCATGATTATTTCAGATATGAAGGGGAGTGCCCGGAAAATCAAATACTGCAGGTAGCAGCGAGTGGACCGGATACAAGCCCTGCGATTATGCTGAGTTCCAATTCGGCCATTCTTTCGGCGAAGAAAAAAGTCTATATTGTAACTCCTTATTTTATTCCTGTGGAAACAATCCTCAATGCGATAAAACAAATGGCAATGGCAGGACTCGATGTACGTTTAATGGTTCCTAAAGCGGGAGATTCGGTTATTGTGAATGCGGCAGCCTATTCCTATTATGAAGAATTACTTGAGAATAAAGTAAGGATTTTCTTTTATAAAAAAGGTTTCATCCATGCAAAGACAATGATTGTAGATGATAATTTTGCCATTGTGGGGACTGCTAATATGGATGTAAGAAGTCAGGAGCTTAATTTTGAAGTGAATACTCTTGTGTATGATAAAAAAGTTAATCAAAAACTACAGAAAGTATTTTTGGAAGATATGAAAGACTGTGAGGAGATTACATTGGAACAATGGAGAAAAAGGTCCCGGGTTAAAGTGTTTTTTGAACATTTGTCAAGACTGCTTTCTCCATTGATATAGGTTTATACTTTAGCTAAATATTCCAGTGCCTGTTCAAGGGTTTCCTCTTTTTTGGCAAAGCATAACCTGATTACATTTTCATTAAGCCTATTTTTGTAGAAAGCAGAAAAAGGCACACTCGCCACCTTATGCTGAATTGTAAGTTCAGTAGCGAATTCAAAATCATTTTTATCCGATATTTTATCATAAGTAAGTGCTTGGAAATAGGTGCCTTCACACTCCAATAGACCAAAAGAAGTCTGAGAAAGGCCTTTTCTCAGAAAATCTCTTTTTTCCTGAAAGAACTGATTAAGATAAAGGTAATGTTCTTCATTTTTCATAAATTCAGCTAGTGCTAACTGTATGGGTGTATTAACACAGAAAACATTGAATTGGTGAATTTTTCTGAATTCATCGGTTAAAGCCTTAGGAGCAGCACAATAGCCGGTCTTCCATCCTGTCACATGAAACAGTTTTCCAAAAGAAGCTACCAGAAAGCTTCTTTCTTTAAGCTCCGGATAACGGCATACACTTAAATGGTCTAATCCGTCAAAAGTAATATTTTCATATACTTCATCACTTAAAATTAAAATGGAAGTATTCCTTACCAGCTTTATAAGTTCCTGGATATCATTTTCTTTGAAAATCTTTCCTGAAGGGTTATTGGGATTGTTTAGAATGATCATTTTGGTTTTTTCACTGATCAGGCCTTTCACGATATTCCAGTCTATAGAATAATCCGGAGCTTTCATTTCAAAACGTTTTACTATCCCTCCAAACAATTCGACAGTTGGTTCATAACAATCATATGCCGGCTCAAAAATGATTACTTCATCATCCTTTTGTATAAAGGTGGCGATAGCTGTAAAAATGGCCTGGGTTCCTCCTGCTGTGACAGTAATTTCGGTATCGGGATGGTAACTGGACTGATGGCTTCTTTCCAGTTTTTCTGCAATGGCCTCTTTTAAAGGCATCATTCCTCCTAGGGGAGCGTACTGATTAAAGCCTTTTTTTATAAAGTAATCTACAGAATTCAATAATTCCGGATCCGGCAGGAAGTCAGGGAAACCTTGAGAAAGATTAATAGCCTGATGTTGATTGGCCAGTTGAGTCATCTGACTGAAAATAGTAGTTCCTACGTTGGGAAGTTTTGATGCTGGAAGTTGTATCATTGAATAAAGGTTTAAACTATGTCGAAATTAAAGCATTTTTTGTAAATGAAAGATGAAATACGTAATAATATGTGAAAATTCATTGTTTGTTTTTATTTTGAAATGAAATTATCTATAGAAAATAAATGTTATATGTCTTTCATATTGATGAAG
>NZ_JALAHD010000322.1 GCF_022712095.1 Chryseobacterium sp.
ATAATGAATAAATCTGATAAAGTGATTTTTTTATTGCCTGCGTAAAAAGATTGCGTACTTTAGGCATAAGTTTGCCTTCATAAAATAGAAACAATGGATTTTTCTGATCATCAGTTTTCAAAAGAAGAATGGCAGGCATGCCTTAAGGTGTTAAGCGCTTTAAAAGAAAACCCTTTTCTAAATCCTGATAATAAAATCTTTTCAGGGCTGATTACGAAAATTCATAAAAATGCTAAGAAACAGAACAGGAAGGAGAGCTATGCTCGGATGAAAATACATGATTTAGAAGTTAACTCAGATTCAGTTCTTATGCAAAAAGCTTTAGCGGGAGTTTCTGCCTTTTATGATGATGAAAAAGAAAATGCAAAACTTACCAAGCTTCAGATTCCTAAAAACTGTTACTGCTGTAATAAAAGTTATCAATATGCCCATTCTTTCTATGCGAGATTATGTCCTAAATGTGCAGCAGAAAATTATGAAAAACGTTTTGATTCAATTGATCTGAAAGGGAGAAGGGTAATCATCACAGGGGGAAGGGTAAAAGTAGGATTTGCAGCTGTCCTTAAAGTTTTAAGGAATGGAGCTTATCTTGTATTAACAACCCGCTTTCCGGCATTGGCTCTTGAGCAGCTCCAAAAAGAAGATGATTATGAAGAATGGAAAGACAGGCTTTGGGTGTATGGACTCGATCTCAGAAATTTGAAAGCAATTCAGGATTTTATTAATTTTTATCAGTCTCAGTTTTCCACTCTTGATATTCTGATCAATAATGCAGCACAGACCATCAAATATCCTGACGAATATTACTTACCTATTATTCAAAGAGAGAAAGAAATGTTATTGAAATTCAGTAATGAACCTCATTTAATTTCCAATCATACTGAGATTTCTGCTGAACTGACTAAATTAGAATATGCAGAACATGAAGAAACGGCTGTGAATCTTACACGCTTTGGGCAGCCGGTAGATCGCAGAGATAAAACCAGTTGGAATTCTACCCTGGAAGAAATTTCCCTGTACGAATTGGTAGAAGTTAATCTGATCAATCATATCGCACCCTATTTTTTAATTAAAGAATTGAAATCCTTAATGAAAAACTCAGATTTTGCAAAGAAGTTTATCATTAATGTCACATCATCTGAAGGAATTTTCAGTTATGAGAATAAGACAGTTTTTCATCCTCATACAAATATGACCAAAGCAGCCTTGAATATGATGACACTCACTTCTGCAAAGGAATTTGAAAAAGATCATATTTATATGTCAGCGGTAGATGTGGGTTGGATATCTACAGGAGCTAAAGAAAGTTTGCGTAAGAAACAATTTGAGCAAGGGTATATCCCGCCATTGGATTCGGTAGATGGAGCAGCGAGAATTCTACATCCGATCATAGAAGGGATCAGAGGAAATTGTTATTCAGGAGTATTGTTGAAGAATTATGCAATACATAACTGGTGAAAAAGCAAAGGAAACGTTAGTTCAATAGCGAAGAATGCCTGCCTTTCAAGCAGGAGGTTATGGGTTCGAATCCCATACGTTTCCGACTGAATACATAGTTTAAATGGAAAAATACTGCTCTTCCACGGCAGAGTTGCAGGTTCGAATCCTGTTGTGTTCACCAATAATGGAAGCAATAGTTTTAAATGGAAAAGCACTTCCTGCTAAGAAGAGTTGTAGGTTCGAATCCTGCTTGCTTCCCTTTTTGTAAGTATAAAAATTAAAATATTGACAAATGAACACATACATTGACATTGGTATTAATCTTACCAATAAACAGTTTAATAATGAACACGATGAAATTATCAACCGCGCACTGGATAATGGGGTAGAGTATATGATACTTACGGGAACGAGTGTGAAAGGAAGTCAGGAATCTGCAGAAATTGCAGCAGAATATCAGGATATACTTTTCTCAACAGCGGGAATACATCCTCATGATGCCAAATCTTTTAATGATAAGAGTATTCCGGAACTTAGGAACTTATTACAGCTTAAACAGGTAGTATCGGTTGGAGAATGCGGACTGGATTTTGACCGTGATTTTTCACCAAGACCTGTTCAGGAAAAATGTTATCGGGCACATCTGGAGCTCGCAATTGAAGTTAATAAACCTCTTTTTCTCCATGAAAGAGAAGCTTTTAAGCGCTTTAATGAAATTACTGATGACTATCTTTCTAAGCTTCCTAAAGCAGTGGTCCATTGCTTTACAGGAACATTAAATGAGGCAAAAGTATATCTTGATAAAGGGTTTTACTTAGGTTTTACGGGGGCCATCAGTGATGACAGAAGATTTAAACATCTTGAGGAGGTCATTAAATATACGCCGCTCGACAGAATGATGATCGAAACAGATGCCCCATTCATGCTGCCTAAAAATATGCCCAGAAATCAGAACCGGAGAAATGAACCTGCTTTCTTACCCTATGTTGCACAGTCCATTGCCTATTGGAAAAAAATAAGTATTGCAGAAGTGGCTGACGAAACAACAGAGGTGGCCATAAATTTCTTCAGATTATGAAAAAAGAGCTCTACACAGAAGTAAAGCTCTTTTTTGTGATTTATATTTTTGGTTTATATCTTTAAAGCAGACTCTAAAGCCAGTTGGATCATTGGTTTTAAAGCTTTTTCTCTTTCATCGGAAGAAATGTTCTCATGAGTTGGAATAATATCCGAAACAGTAAGAATAGTAGCTGCATTTTTTCCTAAATGCTGAGCATTGGCAAACAATCCAAATGCTTCCATCTCTACTGCTGAACAATTATATTGAGTGGCAATAGCCGGAATATCAGGATTTTTTCTATAGAAAATATCACTGCTGTGGATATTGGTTTCTTTAGCATTTAGAGACAATTCTTTAGCGGTTTCATTGATAATGTTATAAGTGCTTCCCTGATGCGGAAGAATGTCACCTTCTATTTCCCATGCGTATTTTGCATATGTACTTTCACTTGCAGCATTTTTAACATTTAAAATATCAAAAAGTTGTAGATCAGTAGTGTAGGCTCCGCAGGTTCCGATTCTGATAATAGTATCTACATCATATTCTGTAAACAGTTCATAGGAATAAATTCCGATGCTGGGAAAACCCATACCACTGGCACCTACAGTTATTTCTTTTCC
Organism: Chryseobacterium sp.; assembly: GCF_022712095.1. Taxonomy (GTDB): domain Bacteria; phylum Bacteroidota; class Bacteroidia; order Flavobacteriales; family Weeksellaceae; genus Chryseobacterium. The sequence goes on from NZ_JALAHD010000322.1 coordinate 3,121, forward strand.
TTTATATAATCCTGTGTAGTAAAAAATATTTCTTGTTTTACTGACTAATTTTACATTTTCAAGATAGTTTTCAGCGATATACTGTGCACGAAGCGGATCCCCCGGCTGCAATACTACTTTAGCAATTTCTCCTTTTTTTGCACTGATATGAATACTCATAATTTTATTTTGAATAGGGAGCAAAGATAATAACTTAGATTGAAGGCTAAAAGAAGAATACTAAAATTGGATGAAGAATAATGTTGAGAATTTTAAAAGTAATTTTGTTAATTGGTATGACTCTAAAAATAATAGCAATGAAAATAGAACACATAGCCCTATGGGTAGAAGATCTGGAGAAAATAAAAACCTTTTATGAAAAGTATTTCGGAGCGGTATCCAACGAAAAATACCATAATCCAACAAAGAATTTTCAATCCTATTTTCTAAGTTTTGAAAGTGGAAGTCGCCTGGAAATTATGAACAGACCGGATATTTTGAATTCTGATACTTTTGATAAATCTAAAAGAATGGGCTTTACGCATTTGGCCATTTCAGTAGGAAGTAAGGTGAAAGTAGATCAGTTGACGGAAGAACTGAGAAAAGGAGGGTACTCTATTGTGAGTGAGCCAAGAACTACAGGTGATGGCTACTACGAAAGTCTCATCCTTGATCCCGAAAATAATAGCATAGAAATAACAGTTTGAATTTAATTCTCATTGAGATCAGCTTACATCGGTTAAAATTTTTCAAACTGTGGGGTGTAATCTGGTTTTTCTTTAATCTGTAGATATTCTCTATATTATAATAAGGGTGAAATACAGTCTGTTGACTATTTTGAAATATTGGCTTTGTTGCTGTAGAGTATTTAACATAGGGAAATGTATTAATGATTTAAAAATTAACACTCATTAATACTATTTCATTACTTCTTACCCTCTTAAAAATTTTATTCTCAGAGAAATAGTTTTATTTTTGTTAGATGGTGGCAAGAAAAAATCCGTTTCTGGATACCTTATTTCAACTTAGAAAAGAAGAACAAATTACGATCTTCTCTGATATTCAGGCTATATCTCTTCAGCAGGAAGAGGAGGTTAATGAATATATGGAAACTGAGTTTGAAAAAGAAAGGCTTGAATTTTTATCAGATAAAATACCCTATGACCGGATCAGTGGAATTTGGGCTGCAAAAATATTATATCACAGTATGCAATTATATCTGATCAGGCGGGATACAGAAAAACAGTTACCTCAATTAATTCCCGAATACAAAGGCGGAAAAGAAATTTCTTCCTTGCTTTCAGCAGATTTGTCTTTAAGGTTTTTACCTCCGATTCTTACAGCATTATATATTACAGATCCCAATGATCCTTTGGCAGGAATGTTAGAAGCTATTTTATTGAAATTTCATTACTCAGGGATCGGATATGATCTGGATCTCCAACATATCAACTGGGAAGAGGAGCTGGAAGATCCCACCTTCCGTAAACTATATATCGAAAGAATTGTAGAAAAAAGAGCGTATCAGCTTGCTGAGATTCCCTATATCAATCAATTGCTGATCGCAGAATTCGGGATACACAAAGAAATTTTCTGGAGAGAATTAAAAAATAGTAATGAAGAAAATAACAAATGATAGAAAATATTACAAAGCTTACTACGGTTCTTAACTACGTAAAAGACACGTTTGTAGGAAAAGATGATGTCGTAGATTTATTGGGAATCTGCCTGTTAGCAAGAGAAAATGCTTTTCTGTACGGCCCTCCGGGAACTGCCAAATCTGCAATTGTGAGAGCATTGTCTGAAACCGTAAAAGACGGGAAGAATTTTGAGTATTTATTAACCCGTTTTACAGAACCTAATGAATTATTCGGTCCATTCGATATTAGAAAACTAAAGGAAGGTGAGCTGATCACCAATACAGAAGGAATGATGCCTGAGGCTTCGATGGTCTTTCTTGATGAGATTTTTAATGCTAACTCATCTATTTTGAATTCCCTTCTTATGGCTTTAAATGAAAAGATTTTTAAAAGAGGAAAAGAAACCAAGCATCTTCCTTCTTTAATGTTTGTAGGAGCGAGTAATGTTCTTCCTGAAGACGAAGCGCTAAATGCCCTTTTTGACCGTTTTCTGATAAGGATTGTTGTAGATAATGTTAACCCCGATTTACTTCAGCAGGTACTTCTGGCAGGCCGGAAACTTGAAAATCAGGAAGAAAATGAAATTCCGGGAATTCATGCCGATGAGGTCAGAGAACTTCAGAAACTTTGCAAAAAAGTGGATTTAAAGCCAATTTATGAAGTGTATTTAAATACAATTATCAGCCTTAGAAATACCGGGATTGCCATTTCCGACCGTAGGGCTGTAAAGCTCCAGAACCTCATTGCAGCCAGTGCATTGATCTGTGGAAGGAATGCCGCTGTCATTTCTGATCTTTGGGTACTAAAACATATCTGGGATACAGAAGAGCAGATTGAAATTCTGGAAGGAATCATTAACCGGACCATTGAAAAGGATGAAAATCCAGATTCTCATCCTCAGGCCTTACAAAATAAAGCTCCCAATCCTGAAGAAGTCATGAAAGATGTAAAAATTCTGGTTGAGAAATGGGATGGAGGTTCGATAAGTTTTGAAGAACAGAATGTGATAAAAGATAAATTGCGATACCTGCAAACCCGATGTGATTGGATTAAAAGTCCGGAACAGAAACAATATATTCAAAAAGAAATAGAAGGCTTATGGCAGAAGATTCTTCAAAGTGTATAAAAGATTTTTGGGCTGAGATCCCCCGTACCGGAGAAGATTTTTTAGGTTCGATCCGCAGCTGGAAAAATGTTCAGGTTGCTTTGGAAGATAAGGTGATCTGGCTGAAAGGGTTTACAGAAGAGCAAGCTGCTTCTTCGGAGCTCCTGCAATTGCCTGATTTCTTACTGTATGAATTGCGTGAAGGATTATTATTCAGAAAGAACGCTTTGGTTCCTACTAAAAAAATGAGAACTGCACTTTTATGGACTCCCATAGGTAAGGCATTGAAAGTGGATTTTCCATTATCCAATCAGAATTATTTTGGAATTCAGGACACAATAGAAGTGAAATTAAAAGCAATAGAAGAAGAACAGCCGGCATTTGCATTATTAAGCCGTATAGATGAGATTAAAGATCATATCATCACATTACCGAAATTTAAACTCGATCTTATAGACTGGACTATTTTGAATAATTGTGCCTTATTTCTGGGTATTCCATTACTAAGTCTTCCGGGGAAAACCTATTGGAGAAAGGATGGTCATCTTTTACCTGCAGGATTTGATTTTGAATGGAAGAATCTCAGTCTGCTCCTTCAGCAGAAATATAATGAAAATATGGACCAATGGATTCTTTGGAATACTGAAGGAGAATATGTAGCGGTATCTAAGGATAACTTTAAAAAATTATCTGTGAGTTCATTTCGTCTCAGTGAAAAAGCTAAAGAATGGAATTGAGAGAATATTTTCAGTCCTATGAAGATTACTTCTGGGAATGGACTACTGATGAGGATATTCATGATGAGACAGGTTATCATGAGAATAATCTGGTCTCCATACCGAATGTAGGGCCTATTGTCTACCGGGCTTATATGATGGAGATTCTTAAGGAACTAAAGAATCAGGGCTTACCGCCTTTTGGTTCCTTACTTCTGGTTTTATATGCTATCCAGGATGGATATCTTAATCTGGATGGAGCTTTCTATCATTTAAAGAAACACAGCGAAAAAATTTTTATCCCCCATATCAGGAATGATGTGGAAGCAGTTATAAAATTATTAGAGAACCTGAAAAGTTTAGGAAGCTATCTTAAAAAAGGACAAAATAAAATCATCCTTTTACAGACTCTTTTTAAAAATTGTCACAATCGGATTTCAGAAGGAAATACTGAATTAATCCTTAATGAATTTGAAAAAAAGCCCTATAAAATTGCAGAATGTGCAGTTAGGGTAGAGCTGACAGATCCGGTTGTAATAAAAGATATTAAAACACTGGCCCTGATTCATCAAAAATTTCCGACGACTGACTCTTTAATAGAAGCGGTCAAAGGATTTTCCAATGGACCTGAATTAGAGGAGGAAGTAGTGGAAGAAGAAACTACTGTAGAAACGGATAAAGATTTTATTCAGGAATTAATAGACGATCCTAAAACCTTTCAGGTGGGCAGCTTAATTAAACGAATCTGGAGCGGACTGAAAATTCCGATGCTTCATCTTTCTCCGGGGGAGCAGCCTATCGGAGGAATTTCTGATATGACGAACAAAGGAGAGCTGCATAGAATGCTTTTATCTGAATTTGCCAATGAAGATGAAGTATTTATGAGCAGGATAGCCAATAATGAAGCATTATATATTCAACGTGAAATACCGCCTGAAGAAAATATTTTTGAAAGGGTTATTCTAATAGATACTTCTCTTAAAAATTGGGGAACTCCAAAGGTATTGGCTTTTGCTTCTGCCATTGCCATTATCAAACATCCAAAGGCTACTTCACAATCTAAAGTATTCTTGGTGGGGCAGGAGATCATATCTGTTTCTTTGGATACAGTCCCCGAGGTTATAACCCAGATGAACCAGGTAAGTCCTGTTTTAGAAGTTTCAGAAACACTGGAACGTTTTTTTAGAGAACATACTGAAAAAGATCTGGAAATATTTTTTATTACCCATCATGAAAACCTGGAAAATAATAACGTTCAAAGAGTTATTCAGGAAAACAGGGATAGTCTGAAATTTATAGTCACAACATCTGCTGAGGGAGAGCTTAATTTCTTTAAACATCATCGGGGAACCCGTAAGCATATACAGAAAATAAATCTTCCTTTATCTGAATTATGGGCTTATCCACCGAAAAGAAGACATGACAAAAAAAGAAATACATCATCGGGTGGAAAGAAAACACCGGTGCCACAGAATTATCCGATATTATTTCCCACACCGGTTAACAGAATTGCCACCTTTTTATACGAAGGAGAATTTTTTATTCTAAGTGCAAAAAAACAATTGTTAAAAACATATCTGTCTGATAATTATTATAATAAAAACTATTATGATCACTATAAGACCCATCGGGGAAGTGAGGTTTTATTTGAGGATATTTCAATAAAGCCGAGAGGTCAGTTTATTCTGGCAAGAAACAGAAAACAGGATTATGTTCTGTGTCAGTACCAGCCGGATAAAAAAATACTTTCCAAACTTAATTTGAATACAAAAGAATATTCAGAGCTGAATATTATTGGACATCATATCCCGTTGAATTTCAGATTGATTTATTTTGATAAGAGTTTCTATCTATATGAAGAGGGGGTCCCTTCTATTTTTAAAATTAGTATTGAGGGAATTGTTTCCATTGAATCTGTAAAACGGGATGATGAAATTGATAAACACTGTATAAAAGTTGGAGCTGAAATCGGAAGACTTGTCCACAGCGGAATCAAGATTTTAAGTAATATCAATAGGATTGGGATTAATTCAGAGAATAATCTGGTGATCGCACAAAATGAATTAACCAAAGTATATGATAATTCAGTGACTTTATATAAAAATAAATATGATGTCAAAATAGCTGCGGACCAAAATAAAAATAAATTTACCTTTTCAGAAGGGAGTGAAGTGATTGTGGATGCTCGTGGAATGCTTACCTTTAAAAGTAGCAATAAGGATATCCCTGAATTTTATATTCCCTCTACTGAACATGGTTTCTTGTCCTTAGCGACAGAAATGGAATTTGGAGGTTCAGAATATTATCTTCCGGAAACGACTTTATTGAAAATCAGAAAAATGGAAGATATGTATTCGGAATATTTGGATATGTTTATTGAGCAAATATTGCGGTATGGAATTTAGAATTAAGCCTTTTCCTAAAAATAGATATCCCCGAACCGGACTTTTAATTAAAGGATCGACCCCTTCGGTATGGCTCCGGGAAATGGAGTTTCTTGGAATAGCACTGGATAAAGTGAAGTCCTTTGCGATTCCCTCTCAGGAGCCTAATGTCCTCTATGGGTGTTTCATTATTTTTCATTCGGAAACATTTGCTGAAGTAGGAAAAAATATTCGTTTTCAATGTGTGGAAAATAAAATGTTCATTCCTGAAAATACCATTTTCTATCCTGAAATGAATTCCGAAGAGTGGCAGCATATAGATGCTGACTTTTTAATTATGCATCCGGATTTTGGTCTGGTCAAATTATCAGAGCAGATTCATTGGGTTTCTTTACTTCAGGATTCTGTAAAGTCAGGTTCTGAGGTTAGAAAACCTTTGAATGGAGTGAAGATACCTCAGAAAATAGAGTCCTATATGGTGGAGATGGATGATGAAAAAGTACTGGAAGAACTTCAAAAACGCCAGACTGATGAAGAGTGGATGAAGAATCTTCCTTTTGATATGAAGAAAGTATTGGCGGGAAATCAGAAAGAAATTGAAAAATATCTGAAATATATTGAAAAATATCCTGAAAGAGCTGTAGATCTTGGAGTTCCTTTAGATACATTAGGAACATCCCGTGGAGATGGTTTTGGAAAATTTAAATTCGGAGAAAATAGTTGGTGGGGAAAAATTTTTCGAAAAAAGGATTCTAATGGAAAATTGGTTTCTGGACCCAGAGATTATCGGTGGGTATTATGGGTTTTCTGGATTGTCATTATTATTGGACGGCTTGTTTGGGAATTTAATAAAAATGATTCTCCAAAAGATAATATAACAGCAGAATCTTCTGGAAATGCAGTTTCTCAACAGGAATTAAAAAAGAACCCTCCTGTTTTGGCTTTTGAATCAGGAATTACTGAAATTGATATAAAGATTGATTCCTTATACGGAAATAAGAGAAAGGAACTGATTAATGAATATAATGCGACAGTCTCTAAAAATCCCAATAGTAAAACCTTATTTGAAATGGCAGAAGCTATACAGAAGTTTAAAACTGAAGAGAGTAAAACGAGAGATTCTCTTAAAGTAGTTTATAACAAAAAAATAGCTAAACACATACAAGACAGATCTGAAAGAATACTCCATAAAATTTCAGACTCACTGAAAAAGGAAAATCCTGATCGGTCGGTTAATGAAGGAATTGTAAAAAGTGTATGGAAGCAAAAAAAGATTTTGATAGAAGATTCTCTTGGGCGTCTTTATGGAACAATTGACCCCGTGAAGTCTGATCATAAGGTGCCCGATTCGGACTCCAATATCAGAGTTATTAATAATTCTGAAAATTCTTCCGATACTAAAATTTCCTTTTCCGAAATAATCTGGCTGGTGATTATGATGATAGGAAGCGTAGGGCTTTATTCCTATTTTTTCAAGAGAAAAACATTAAGTGCCGGAGGGAGTAATGTCCCTAAAGGCATTAAAATATTCCTAATCCTGATTCTCGCAGCGATGCTGATCTATCTGTTTTATCCTTTGATAGAAATGTTCGGATACAATTGGTTTGTATGGATACTTATCCTATGTGTTATTCCTCTCCTCTACAGGTTGTTTAATGATGATAAAACCATTTTAAAATCAGAAGATGATGAATAATAGACAGAAATTTATAGATAAGTTTATAAAAGCATTTTTTATTCTGGTGTTTTTGAAAATCATTGGCATATTGGCCCAGCTTTTTCATCAGAGCTTCTGGAGTGTATTGGGAACTCTTGTAGTTTTCATTGTAGTGGCAATAATTATACTTCTCGTGGTCGTTGCTTTGGAAGATAAAGAGAAAAATGCCAATGGAGGAAGAAAGGGTTCCTCTGCAAGAGGAGGGAATTTTTATGTGGAAAACTCCCTTTTTAACAGGATTCTTAACCATTATGAAGAACTTGCCAGGAAATATGTTGATCAAAAAGATTATAGGAAAGCAGCAAAAGTATATATGAATCTTCTTCAGGACAATTATCGGGGAGCTAAAACATTAGAAGACGGAGGATTATACAATGAAGCAGCTGCTATATATCTTAAAAAACTGAATAATAAATCTGATGCAGCTGTCTGCTATGAAAAAGCTAAACAATATAAGAAGGCAATAGAACTATATAAACAGCTTGAACAAAAGGAAAAAGTAGGAGATCTTTACAAAGAAATCAATGATATTAAAAGTTCTCATGCCTATTATCAGATGGTAGCAGATGATTATATCACTAATAATCAGATTTTAAAAGCATCTCTTATTTATCGTAAAAAAATGGAAATTCCCGAAGAAGCCCAAAAAATTCTGTTGAAAGGGTGGGAGGAAAACAAGGATGCCTTTAATTGTCTTAATAATTATTTTGCTAATATTTCGGATGTAAATCAATTAGAAAATGAAATTTCGGAATTATATAAAAATCTGCCTTCAGATAGAAAAGTAACCTATCTGGAAGCTATGAAATATGAATTTAAGAAAGATCCGAAACTAGAATCTGTTACCAGAAATATTGCTTATGAGATTATTGCGGAAAAAGTAAATACACGCTCTGATATAGTTAATGAACTCAAATATTTCAATCCGGATGATGAAGTTATTCTAAAGGATATTTCAAGATTTAGGACGGGAAAAAATAAAATATTTAAAAATTAGAAATATTTCTGCTCAGAGCTAGTATAAAAATAAGATGGCTGAGGCTCTCGAAGCCACCTTCATTTCTAAATACCCAAGAAAAGCTTTATCTTTGCACTATTAAAATTATGACAATACAAAGAGCACATATCAATGTAAACCTATGCAAAAGCCCGTCAATAGAAGGGTTATTTGGATATGATTGGATGATGTGGAATGAGGCGAAATGTGCTTACTTTGGAAATAATTTAGTGTAAACTTGTAAAAATTAAATCAAAATATTGCAAAAACGCCTCGGTTTTCGGGGCGTTTTTTGTGTTTTTAACATGGAAATTATTTAGAATGAAAAAAAATAAACAAAAAATTGAAAAAAATTCAATTCAACATGCAATCCTAATACGATAAAATAGAGTGATAGATAAGCCAATGAGAGACAGTCATTTAGGTATTTTGAAAATCTGCAAATGATAGCGGACAGGAATCTCTATCTCTAAATTTTGTATTTAAAATATTGATTTTCAATTGTTTATGATTTAAATTTATTTGTGAGTTAAAAAAAATCGTCTTTACTTTGCAACCGAAAATTGAAAGCAACAGGTTTTCAGAATTCAAAAAACAGTTTTAAAAACAAAAAATAAAATGAAGCAATTACATAACATATACAGACCCTGTTCAGAATTACAGCCGCAGAAATGTTTTGGTATTCTTGATAGTGGATTTGTGGATAAAAGGTGCTTATATACGTAGGTCTCTCATGGACTGATACGTCAAAATATATACAGCGCCTCTTGGAAAGAGGCGCTTTTTTTATGGTTTCTTTAGCTTATTAAAGCACCGGTTTGTGGCACCGGAGAACAGGGTTCGATCCCCGGAGAAACCCCTACAATAATCTCATAGCTCAATTGGTTAGAGCACCGGTCTTTTAAACCGGGGGTTGAAGGTTCAATTCCTTCTGGGGTTACAAAGGTTCCGTAACTCAATCGGATAGAGTATCGGTTTTCTAAACCGAAGGCTAGAGGTTCGAACCCTCTCGGAATCACAAAAAAGGTCTATTGAGGTAATGGCTAACCTGCCCGACTGTCTCTTGGGCACTGCGAGTTCGATTCTCGCATAGACCGCAAAGATTCATGGAAAATTTCGGTTCCGACTGTCTCTCGGGAAAGAATTTGGAAATGAATCTGTAAAACTGGAAAGATAACGGTGGTTGTTTACCCGCCTTGGACGCGGGAGGCCGCAGGTTCGAATCCTGCTTTCCAGACAATTAAATAAAATGTTAGTTATTTCAGGAGAAAGAATAAAAGTTAGTCAAGCGCAGAAGATCTTACAATACAGACAGACTTTTTCCTCCAAAAATGATGGTTCGCCGAAGTGGAAGAGTCGGGGCGGTCTGCAAAACCGTTGTGAAAACTGAGTGGGTTTGAATCCCATAACCATCTCTAGTAAAACTAAAATGAGATTAGTTCCGGAGAAAAATAAAGGTTTGTCGAGCGCAGAAGTTCTTATATCAAACAAAAAAATGAAGACAGACTTTATTTACTCCACAAAGTAAAAATAACGATTACTTGTTATTAAAAGGAAGTGCGCCGGAGTTGGAGAGTCGGGGCAGACTGTAAATCTGTTGCTTATAGCTGAGTAGGTTCGAATCCTACCACTTCCACCATAATCGACTGATAATGTAACGGAAGCATGCAGGAAATGTACTCTTGTAGTTTAGGTTCGATTCCTGATCGGTGGATTTAATATGCTTCATTCGTCTAACGGCTAAGACGGCTGCCTTTCGAGCAGCAAACAAGGGTGCGATTCCCTTATGAAGTACAACCATATTTAATAAATGAAAAAGAAAAGTTTGTCGAGCGCAGAAGATCTTTACAATACTAACAGGCATAGTTTATAATACAGACAAACTTTTTTTAATGCAGGAATGGCGGAAATGGTAGACGCACTTGATTTAGGCTCAAGGTTTTGGGGGTTCGAGTCCCTCTTCCTGTACAGACACCTTTCTATTCCAACTGGCAGAGAAAACGGTCTTAAACTCCGTACAGTCCCGGTTCGAATCCGGGGAGAGGTACCAATCAATAAGGATCAGTGGTGTACAAGGTGTGCACACTTGTCTGAAAAACAGGAGGTAACCGTTCAATTCGGTTCTGATCCGCTAATAATGGGTGATGATTAAACTCATTACTAATCTGATTCATAGTGTAACTGGTCAGCACACAAGACTTTGACTCTTGTAGTTTAGGTTCGACTCCTAATGAATCAACATATTACTCCGGTAATGTGATGATAGTATCCCGGTATTATCAATCCTGTTTGGAGTATAAAAAATATAGAGTATAACTAATTACTTACAGTTAAGAACAATTTATGTAAAATAAAAAATGTAGAAAAATGGAAACGCAACAAGAAGTATGGCAGAATTTAAATGGAAAAATATTTCACCAGCCTATTACAAAACTGGTAGAAGATGCCATCATCCGCGAACAGGCTAATGGACACCGATTGAAAGTATGCGTGGGATCAGATTCTCATGTATATGGAGAAGCCATTAATTATGCTACGGCAGTAGTATTTATTCGTGAAGGAAAAGGAGCGTTTACCTTTGTTAGAAAAGAAAGAGAGATACAGCGTATCAGTATTAAAGAACGAATGCTGAATGAAGTGAATAAATCCGTAGAGATTGCTTATGCTATTTGTGCTATTCTTGATACTTACAATATAGAAATGGAGGTACACGCGGATATTAATACCGATCCTGAATTCAAATCCAATTCAGCATTGAAAGATGCTATGGGATATATTCTGGGAATGGGATATGTATTTAAAGCGAAACCTTATGCTTTTGCTAGTTCTAACTGTGCAGATGTCATGGTTTAGCATAAAATTTAAAACCAACCAATGAAAATGGTAAAAAGACTTTTATTTCTCGATGACATAAGATATCCTGCTGAAGTATATCAATATACCCAACAGGGTATCTTTCTCAGAAAGGACTGGCATATCGTTCGTAATTACGATCAGTTTGTCAATCGGATTTTGAAAAAAGGTCTTCCTGAAATGATTTCTTTTGACCATGATCTTGCAGATGAGAATTATAGGAAATCCAATGCGGAAAAAACAGGATATGACTGTGTTAAATGGCTCATAGATTATTGTTTGGATAATGGTATTGATTTACCAAAATTCTATTGTCATTCTATGAATCCTGTGGGAAAAGAAAATATTATAAGTCTTTTAAAAAACTTTAAAAAATTGAAACAATGATTTTTAAAACATATAATTCCATAGAAAATGCTTACCAGGCCAGGGTGATCGATCAGATCAAAGTTCAGGGGTTTGGAGATGAGGTTTTTATTGTACAGGAGAAAGTGCACGGTGCTAATTTCTCTTTCTTCACAGATGGAGAAAAGATACAGATCGGTAAAAGAACAGGTTTTATCCAAAAGGATGAAAAGTTTTTTAATGCTCATGAGATTTTAGAACAATACAGAACTAGGGTACTGGATGTTTTCAGGGAAATTAAAACTATTTTTCTGGAAATGGAAACTATTGTAATTTATGGGGAGATCTTCGGAGGAGATTATCAGCATGCTGATGTAGAAGCAATACCAGGAGCTGTAAAAGTTCAAAAGGGGATTCAGTATGCTCCTTATAATGAGTTCTATGCTTTTGATATTAAGCTGAATGAAGTTACTTATCTGGATACACAGCTGATTAATGAGATCTTTGAAAAAGCAGGTTTTTTCTATGCTAAAACTTTATTTCAGGGTAGTTTGGAAGATTGTTTAAGATATTCCAATATCTTTAATTCTCAAATTCCGGATTGGCTGGGATTACCTGAAGTCGAAGATAATATTTGTGAAGGAACCATTATTAAAACGCTGAAAACAAAATATTTTGGAAACGGTTCAAGGGTTATCCTGAAAAATAAGAATGAAAAATGGACAGAAAAAAGCAAGAAAGTAAAAAAACTAAAGATTTATAAAGAAGTTCATTTTTCTGAACAGGCTCAGGAAATCTGGGAGGAAATTCAAAGATATATTACCGCGAACAGGTTATATACAGTAATGAGTAAAATCGGAGAATTTGAACCTGAAATGATGGGAAAAGTAACTGGAATCTTTGTGAAAGATGTTTTAGAAGATTTTGAAAAAGACTTTCCGGAAAGCTTTACAGTTATAGAAAAAGAAGAACAGAAACGAATAAATAAGAAGCTTAACTCTTTAGTGATCCAATGTATTAAAGAAGAGTTAATGACGATTAAAGTATAACTTCGGTATTAATTGCCGGAGTTTTTTTAAATTAATAAAAAATACAATATGTTACATGCAGAAATTAAAAGTCTTCCGAGAGAAGACATCTCTATATTAGTGAAGAATATCAATGCGGGGAAAAGCTATCTGTGTGATTGTGGGGAGGCGAGTCTTCTCACTATAAAGGATGTGCATTCGCTTTGTGCTGTTTTTATCAGTCATACCCATATTGATCATTTTTCAAATTTTGACGGTGTTTTCAGATATCTTATCGGAAAAGAGGAAACACTGGTTATTTGTGGTCCTAAAAATATTCATCTGAACGTAAGGGACCGTTTAAAATCCTATACATGGAATCTTGAAGGAGACGGAGGCGGAGGTTATGAAATCCGCGAAATCATTTCCCCCGAAGAAATCAATATTTACAGAACCCGCCTTCCGAATCTGGAACTGGAATTAGTAGGGAAACAGAAAGTTGTATATGAAGATAGCTTTCTAAGCGTTGACGTTGCCATATTAGATCATAGGATAGATTCTATTTCTTATTTATTCAAAGAAAAAGATTCCATATCCTTTACCGGAGAAGGTGTTGAATTTAAGAAAGGAAAATGGATCAGTGAATTGAAAGCAGCTTTTGAAAATAATGATGAAAATGAAGAGATAGAAATAGAAGGAAAACTATATAGAGCGGCTGAGTTATTTCATTTGTTATCCCGGAACGATGGGTATAAGTTGGGAGTGATTATGGACCATGCTGCCAAAAAAGAAAACCATGAGAAAATCAAAAAAGTCTTTCAAGATGCAGATAAAGTGTATATAGAATCATTTTATAAAGATTTAGATAAAGAACTTGCTAAGGTCAATGACCATAGTTATGCATCAGCTTCAGGGCAGATTATGAAAGACTGTAATGTGAAAGAAGCGGTCCCTGTACATTTTTCTAGAAGGTATGAAGATAATGATGTCCGGGAGATTGAAGTTTCTTTTTATAAAGCTTTCCGAAATGAATAATTAGAAATGATGAAATCCTTTTGTCACTTTTTGAATAAAGAACTTCTCTAGATTTTGAAATCAAATTAAACAATTAAAATTAAAAAACAATGAACACAACAGATACTATATTAGTGATTGACCTTGAAGCCACCTGTTGGGAGAAAGGAACTTCCAGAGGGCAGGAAAGTGAGATCATAGAAATCGGAGCTTGTATTTTAGATATAAAGACCGGTAAGATCACTAAAAATAAAGGCATTTTAGTACAGCCTCAATATTCTGAAGTAAGCCCCTTTTGTACAGAACTTACCTCCATTACACAGAAAATGCTGGATGAAGAAGGTGTATTATTAGAGGATGCACTGGATCTGCTAAAAGAAGAATATGATTCTGAAAATCTTACCTGGGCAAGCTATGGGAACTATGATCTTAATATGCTCCAAAGTCAGGCCAGAAGATTTAGGGTCTATTATCCGCTCAGTGATGAACATATCAATGTAAAAACATTATTTGCACAATTACATCCTATCCGAAAAAGTGTAGGAATGGCGAAAGCGCTTGAAGTGCTCAAGTTTCCTCTGGAAGGAACACATCATAGGGGAGTGGATGATGCCAGAAATATTGCAAAAATATTATATTGGTGTTTACAACAATAAGTGGATAATATATCAGATATGAACTAAGCTTCCTTGATAAGGGAGCTTTTTTAATTATCATTAGGATTATCAAAGCTTCGTATAATGTCATTCAGAATGAAGCGAAGTGAAGAATCTCAAATTTTACAGAAAAAAAGAAATTTCATCATTAAAAATATATTACGCAAAAACATTGCGTAATTAGTTTCTTACTTTGCCACATCAAAATGAAAAAATACTAATACTTTGAGGATAAAAGTATCAGTCAAAATATCAGACAGGTCATGTTAAGTGTTTCAGTATAACACTATTGCAGAAAATTTTATTGTGAAATATTATTTTATTCTGTTCAACTTGATCTGAAGGTTTCAGAAGTTTTCCATAAAATTTCAATCACGCTATGTGTCGGAGGTTCGAATCCTTCTATCCTTTGAATAAGGATATAACTCAGGTGGTTAGAGTAATAGTTTTAAGATGTGTGGGTTCGAATCCCACTGCCAAGTTGGTTGGTATGGCGAAATGGTATACGCACTACACTTTTAATGTAGCTTTCTTTTGGAATAGACTGAAAATCTATTTGGAGTTTGGTATTTCTCATTAAAAAAATATCATTATTGAGGGAAACAGGAATTTTTCATTGGTTACTCCTATTTTGAAAAAGGCTTGTGAGAAAAAGAAATTTTTATCAGAACAGGGTTCGAATGGCAAACTCTCCTTTTGTAGCGGTTTTCTACAATAAAAGATTGGAAATGATATGGCTGTTTGATAGAAAACAGCTGATATATGATGATCAGAAATTTAGTAACGATCTTCAAAAGAAGTTCAAAAAGAGAATGAATTTCTGTAAAAAACTTTTTCTCCCGCGGTTTTCAAAAGAAAAATTCAGGTTTTCCTTTTTTATTAAATGTATAATCCTTTAAATAATATATGATGTTAAAAAATGTACAGATTAAAGCGTATCAGGTAGGTTTGGTTTATAAGAACCGAAATTTGAAAGAGATTTTGAAAGAAGGGAATTATTGGATTGTTGGTAAGAAAAATGTTGAGATCCATGAGATGAAAGAGCAGTTCAAAACTGATGAAGATTTGAACCTTTTATTGAAAAATGAGGATTTAAATGCTTTATTGGACTTAGTTGAAGTAAAAGATGGAGAACTTGTTCTTATGTATGAAAATGGTATTTTCAAAGAAATATTAAACGTAGGGCAATATGCATTTTGGAAAGGAATCATGAACAGGCAATTTCAAAAAATTGATTTAACAAAAGTGGAAATCACAGAAAGAGTTTCCAAAACCATTCTGGAAAATATGAAGCTGAGAAATTTCATAAGAAAGTTTGTGGTTACTAATCAGTATAAAGGTTTATTAATGATCGATGGAAAATTAACCAAAGTATTGGATGCCGGAACTTATTATTTCTGGAATAATGAAATTCCTGTAGAGATGAAGTGTATCGATACCCGTTTACAACAAATGGAAATTGCAGGTCAGGAACTTTTAACAAAAGATAAAGCTATGCTTCGTATCAATTTCTATGTACGTTATCAGGTAGAAGATATCGTAAAAGCTTTAATGCAGAACAAAGAATATGATAAGCAATTATACATTCTGATGCAATTGGCTTTGCGTGAGTTTGTGGGAGCTTTAACACTGGATGAGTTATTACTTAAAAAAGATACTGTAGGAAAAGAAATTCTAAGTAATCTGGGAAATAAAGCGGAAGATCTGGGATTAAAAGCAGCAGATGCCGGAATCAGAGATGTGATCCTGACCGGAGAAATGAAAGAAATCATGAATCAGGTATTGATCGCAGAGAAAAAGGCTCAGGCCAACAGTATTATGCGCCGTGAAGAAACAGCTTCCACCCGAAGCTTGCTAAATACTGCCAAATTAATGGAAGAGAATGAAGTGTTATGGAAACTAAAAGAGATGGAATATATGGAGAAAATTGCAGATAAGATTGGCGATATCACAGTCTCCGGAAACACTAATATTGTTACTCAGCTAAAAGAAATTTTTGCAAAATAATGAATAATCAAATCTTTAAATATAACCATGAAAGTGGGTTTCTGTAAAAACGGAAATCCGCTTGTTTTTATTAAAGTTCCAACCATTTCTCATAAGAAATCACACCCAGTTCAGGTTTTCCTTCCCCTCAAGAATAGAAATGAACTCCAGTTGATTTCCATCCGGATCGTTAAAATAAATAGCCAGTTCAGGCATCTCCCACAACACTAACATGAATTGTTTATTATCACCAACCCGTAAAAAAGCTCGTCACACTTTTGGGAGGAATAACGAAGTCACTAATGATGGCAAGCCCCGACTTTTCTTGCTTTTACCTTTATTTACTCTCTAAATTTTCAATCCTTTCCAGAATACTGGAGAGGATATTTTTTTGCTCCAAAGAAACAAAACCTGAGATTTTGTATAATGTTTTACTGTTTTTTTCTTTAGAAGAAGATTTTGAGGCATATTCCAAGCTGTTCAGGTCATTGATAAATACTAAAGTTTCAGCCGTTTCTTTTGAACCTGCTTTATTAAGGAAGAGAATATCTCCCGTTTGATAATAAGATAACAATGGCTGTCCGGCTTTAAATTCGTAAATAAGATCTGTGTTTGCTAATATTTTTTGCAAAATGGTCTGATTGTGATCTTTTTCAGAAATAACTTGACTTTCAGTATCACTTTTCTTCTGGCTGTGATCTGTAGTAAACATAAGCTGATCAATATCAGAACTGCTCACTAATTGATTCACTTGCAGGGTTTCAGTCAAAAATTTATCAAGATCAAGGTCAAAATAATGAGCCACTTTTAATAAAGTCTCTATTTTTGGTTCAGCACGGCCTTCTTCATAAGCACTTATCACGCCTCTGTTTAATTCAAATAAATCAGCAAAAGCCTTCTGGCTCAATCCTTTGATCTGTCTTATCTTCTTAATGTTAGTCCCGAAAAAGCTCATAAAGTATAATCCTTTTTGCAAATATAGGGTAAATTAAAATAAATATTGCTAATAATATTTGCAATTTGAAAAAAATAATGTATATTTGTATATGAAATTTTGAAAAATTAAAACAACAATCATGAAAAATCAGATGTTTAGAACGGTTAAGGGATGGTTGTTAGATTATGAGTTTAATATCACATTTGAAGATGAAGCTCAGAGAATCTTAATCATTGAAAAAGAATCTAACGGAATAAAAAATATGATTCTTATTGTTTCCGATTCCATATTAATTATGGAGCAGTTTCTTTTTGAAATAAAAAATCCAACTGAAAAAATATATAAAACCCTGCTTCAAAAGAACAGAGATATCGTTCACGGAGCATTTGTGTTGGATGGTACAGGTAAGCGGGTGATCTTCCGGGATACTTTATTTACGGACAGTATGGTTCAGAGTGAAGTAATGGCGTCGGTGAACTCGTTGGGAATTCTTGTAGGAGAATTTACAAATGAAATGATAGAAATGAGTAAATAATACCATTAAAAAATATTGAAATGAACATTTTTAAAAGATTATTTAATATAGGAAAAGCTGAAATTCATTCAGCGATCGACGGATTTGAAGATCCGATTAAATTAACAGAACAGGGAATCAGGGATATGAAAGAGCAATTAGCTAAAAGCGTGGAGGCTTTGGCTCAATTAAAAGCATTATCCATCCGTAAAAAGAATGAGTCCGAAACTGAAGAACAAACAGCAAAAGACTATTATAATAAAGCTGTTATTTTAGTTCAGAAAGCAGAAAAAGGAGAGGTGGATATAGCTGAAGCAGACCGTTTGGCAAAAGAAGCTCTGAAAAAACAGACTTCTTCACAGGAGAATTCATCATCTCTGAAAAAAGAACACGAAAAGCTTCAGGGAGAATGTGAAAAGATGCAGGGAAACATTAATCAGCTGAAATCAAGCATCTCTAAATGGGAAAATGAACTGAAAACTCTTAAGGCACGGGTTCAGGTAAGTGAAGCTACAAAAGATATCAATAAAAAGATGACCCAGATTGATACCAGCAGTACCGTTAATATGCTTGAAAAATTGAAAGACAGAGTGGTGCAGCAGGAAGCTATGGCGGAAGCTTATCTTGATATTGCCAATGCAGGAAAATCCGTAGATGAGGAAATTGATGCCATTGTGAAAAATGGAGATACGGAAGCAGAAGATGCTTTACAGAAATTAAAAGAATCAATTAAAAAAGGGTAAAAGATGACCTTTCAGGAATTTATACAAAATGCGTTTTCTCCAGTCAATACGGTATTGAGTGTTTTGCTTATTCTCTCCGTAATATATTGGATATTTACAATGCTTACTGGATTGGATATTGATGTGGGGATTGATACGGATACAGACATAGATGCTGATATGGACGCTCCGGACGGACATGTTCATATTTCTCACGATCCTTCGGCATGGGCGCAGTTTCTTAAATTTCTGAATCTGGATATTGTTCCGTTAACTTATTTTCTCACCCTTGCTCTTTTGCTAACCTGGCTAGGATCTGTTTATCTTAATGCCTTTGTTCCTTTGCCGGTCTGGCTTGCTGCTGTAGCGGTAGTTCCATTGCTTCTTGTAAGCTTGTTTGTGACGAAAATAATGTTGAAACCATTGGTTCCGTTTTTCAGGGAAATTAATCATAAAGGAGAAAGGCCTCATGATTTTCTCGGTAGGGAAGGAAGACTGAAATCCAGCATCCATGGGGAGAAAATTGGAAGTATGGAAGTTTTTATCGGAAGTGATCCTATGACACTGATGGTAAAAAGTAAAGAAGGTAAACCCTTAACTCACGGAATGTATGTGATGATTGTAGATGAAGATCCGGAGAAAAGGTTTTATTATGTAGAACAGATCATTCAACTTTAAACTAATGAATATATGCTCTTTGTCTTTATGATTGTATTCAATTATATCATCAACTTTTTTCTTTAAACCTTTTATATAAAAACACACTTTAATAATAAACTATAAAAATTATGAATATACCTTTAATTGTAGGGATTGTTGTTGCGGTAATAGCATCCATTGGACTTATTTTCTGGATTTTATCCATGTATAAAAAAACAGTACAGGGAATAGTTATTCTGAGAACCGGTTATGGAGGAACCAAAGTCTTCTTTAATGCAGGTATTGTAATTCCAATAATCCATCGGATGGAGTCTATGGATATTTCCGTAAAGAAGCTGGAAATTGCAAGAGAAGGAAAAGCGGGGCTGATTTGTAAAGATAATATGAGGGCAGATATTCAGGTGGCATTCTTTATCAGAGTTAACAAATCGGTAGATGATATCATTAATGTAGGCCAGACTATTGGCTGTCAGAGAGCATCTGACGCTCAAACACTGAGAGAATTATTTGAAGCTAAATTTTCTGAAGCTTTAAAAACCGTAGGAAAGAAATTTGATTTTACGGAATTGTATGAAGCAAGAAGTGAATTCCGTCAGGAAATTCTGGATATTATCGGAACAGATCTGAACGGATATGTTTTGGATGACTGTGCGATTGATTATCTGGAGCAAACATCTATCAACAGTTTAGATAAGGATAATATTCTGGATTCTGAAGGTATTAAAAAGATCACAGAGCTTACGGCCACCCAGAATATCAAAGCAAATCAGGTTCGGAGAGATGAAGAAAAAACAATTACCAAGCAGAATGTAGAAGCAAGAGAAGCTATTCTGGAGCTCGAAAAGCAATTGGCAGAAAAAGAAGAATCTCAGAAAAGAGAAGTGGCTAATATCAAAGCACGCGAAAATGCTGAAATACTGAAAGTGGAAGAAGAGGAGCGTCTTAAATATGAAACCGTACGCATTGCAACAGAGGAAAAGCTACAGATTGCAGAGGAAAATAAGTTGCGTCAAGTGGTTATTGCAGCTAAAAATAAAGAACGTGCAGACCTTGTAGAAACAGAAAGAGTAGAGAAAGATAAAGCGTTGGAAGCTACGGAAAGAGAAAGAATTGTAGCGTTGGCACAAATTGAAAAAGAGAAGGCTATAGAATTAGAAAAGAAAAGTATTCAGGATGCGATCCGTGAGCGTTTGACAATGGAGAAAACCGTTGTGGAAGAGCAGCAGGGAATCAAAGATCTGGAAGCGTTCAAAACTGCAGAAAGAAACAAGCAGGTAGAAATTACAGTAGCAACTCAGGAAGCTGAAAAGAAATTGATCGAAGAAACGAAAGCGGCTGAAGCCCGTAAATTGGCAGCAGAGAAAGATGCTCAGAAATATGTGATCGAAGCTCAGGCAAAACGTGATGCAGCAGAAAAAGAGGCTGAAGCCCGTAAGATCATCGCAGATGCAAAAGCGAAAGAAGAAGCTACGGTAGGATTATCTGAAGCTCAGGTAATGCAGGCGAAAGCAGACGCATCAGAAAGACAGGGTATTGTGGAAGCAGTAGTTATCGAGAAAAAAGCAGATGCTGTTAAAAAAGAAGGAATTGCCCAGGCTGAAGTAATCAAAGAAAAGGCATTAGCTGAAGCAGCAGGTATTACGGAAAAAGCGGAAGCTATGAAGAAGCTGAACGAGGCTGGAAAAGACCACGAAGAATTCCGATTGAAACTGGCAAAAGAAAAAGAAGTGGAATTGGCACAAATATCCATTCAGAAAGATATCGCTCAGGCTCAGGCTGGAGTATTGGCGGAAGCCTTCAAGTCTGCGAAAATTGATATTGTAGGAGGAGATAATACATTCTTTGATAATGTGATCCGTCAGGTGTCTGCAGGAAAAGGACTTGATAAATTTATCAGTCATAGTGAAAACGCCCAGATTATAAAAGATAACTTATTGGGAGACGGTGAAAACCTGATTGATAAGGTATCGGGAATGGTTGAGAAATATAATATTTCCTCAGAAGATATCAAAAATATGAGCATTGCAGGACTGATCATTAAACTGAGCGGAGTGGCTAATCAGCAGGAGAGAGGAATCCTGGAAAGAGCAATGGATATGGCAAGACATTTAGGGATAGATGGTAAGCCTTTAAAATAATATGGGCTTTTGTCCATACACGAAAAATTCTCATCGTAAATGAATGTTGTCGGAGGTGAGAGGTAAAATCTTCGGTGAGCGTTTTTTAAACAATTTTGTTACAGGAATTTTACTGAAAATCTCAGTAAAAGACTAATAAACTATATTTATGTCAGAAGAAAAATTAAATTCAGGGACATACGAAATTATTCAGAACCGTCTGAATGAGCAGAAAAATGATCTTGTACAAAGATTATATCAGCTTAACGAAAACCGTAAAAATATTTTCGGGGGTGTTGATTTTTCTCTCATTGCGAATGAAAGAATTTCTACAGATCATACTTGTGTAGCGAAGGATATATTCTCTTTCAATGATCTGTTGATCTTTGGTTCTAACGCTCATTTAGGACTGCAAACGGAAATCAATATTACAGATGTTTTCTCACTATATAGAATTAATAATAACCGTTTTGAGCCTCAGGATTCGTCTCTGATCCAAGATGAGGTTTTTGTGGATGAGTTTAAAAATCTATATAAATACTACAGGAATACATTTTTTGCCCGTTTTCATTTTACGGAAAACTATCTTTATATGGTCTTTCAGCTTTCTGAAAGTCCTACCGATATCAAAGCTTTTAAATGGCTTATCAAAGAAGACTGTCTGATATATGTGGATTCAAGAAGCGCATCGGAAGTTACCTATCCACCACAGCATGGGTTTACCTGGATAAAGGCAACACGGGATATGCAGCGCAACGGTAAATTTCCACATGTATCTCTTGCCGATAAAGTTTTTGTGGAAAGTATCGGAGGGGATATTACCATTAAAATTGAAGACAATACCGATACCGGAAAAGGTATTTATTCCGAAGATGTTATCCATAAAGATCAGAATCTGGATGATGCTGAAATTCATTTTTGTGATCTGGATAATCTCGTTATTTTTAAAATAAAACCTTATCAGGAGCCGGAACGTTACTTTATTTATAACCATAAAGAAAAGACTGTTTCCCGGGTAGATACTTTAAAATATTCAGGAATATTGCTTCCTGAAAGTCAGGGTATTTTATTTTCAAACGGATATGCATTACAAACCGGAGGTCTTAAAGTGATCTCTCAGGATCTTAATCGTTTGCATTACTTAAAAACTGTGCAGGAGCCTAACGGTGAAAATTTCATGTATGTTTTTTATGATGATAAAACTAATAATTATCAGCTGATTTCCTATAATATCATTACCCAGACTATTGAAACCCCAATCCGTTGCAGTGGTTTTACATTGTTGAAAGACGGGAGATTGATTTATTTAAGGGAAACTACGGAAGCGACTAAACATCATTTGGCTCAGATCTGGCAATCTCCATACAGTAAAGAACTACAGCCTGACCTCACAAAATCAGATAATCTTCTTTATAAAATCGGTAATAAAGATATCGTGAGAGTGATGGCAGAGAGCCAGGAGCTGATTACATTGCTGAATAAAAAAGATTCTTACAGCAGTCTGTATGATGATATTGTAAAGCTTTCGACTACTATTCTGGATGCCTATTATTTTCTGGGTGAAGAAGAAGTCCAAAAACTTGATGAACCCCTAAAAGAAATCAGGAAAATTGCTCATTCGGCGATCAATGAATATGAAAAAGTAGTAGAGCAGAAAAAGAATACGGCTGAAGCAATAGAGAAAATTAAGCTGAGTTGTCAACAGGTACTGGATGATACTAAAAGGATTCACTTTTCTGAACTTACGATTTACATCGACATGTTATCCCGTATCAGGGCTTTGCGTGGAGAAATTACAGGAGCCAGAGAACTTAAATATGTAGATCTTGATATTCTTGACGGTTTGGAGAAATCGCTTGCTGACCGTTCTGGAGAACTTTCGAATGCATGTGTGAGTTTTTTATTACAAGAGGATGCTTTGCAGCCTTATCAGCAAAAAGCTGAGGTGATTTCGGAACAGATTATTAACCTGAACAAGGCTATTGATGGCCAAACAATAGAAGAAGAAATCAATACCCTATCCGAGCATCTTGAATTGCTGGTGGATATTGTTAATAATCTAAAAATAGAAGATACTTCACAATCTACTCAGATTATTGGGAATATTTCCTTGATTTTTGCCAGGCTGAATCAGGAACGTCTGGAATTATCCACGAGAAAAAGAGAAATTTCCGGAAAAGAATTATCTGCGGATTTTCAGGCGCAAATGACATTATTCGATCAGTCGGTCATTAACCTTTTAGAATTATCCCATACTCCTGAGAAATGTGATGAATACCTTACCAAACTTTCTATCCAGCTTGAAGAAATGGAAACAAAGTTTGTGGACTTTGAAGAATTTATTCAGACAATTGGTGAAAAAAGGGAAGAAGTTTATGGACATTTTCAGAATAAAAGAGTTCAGTTAACGGAATCCAGAAATAAGCGGACCCAGAATTTATTTGATTCTGCCCAAAGGATTTTAAGATCAGTACAGTCCAAAACAGAATCATTTGACTCTGAAAATGAAATCAACGGATATTTCGCGACTGATTTAATGGTAGAAAAAGTAAGGGGGATTTGCCGGCAGCTGATGGAGTTTGATGACTCTGCTAAAGCAGAAGAAATTCAGACCTTGCTTAAAACTTCCCAACAGGAAGCGGTTAGAAAGCTCAAAGATAAAAAAGAGATCTATACAGATGATGATAATGTCATTGCATTAGGGGAGTATAAATTTGCTGTTAATCAGCAAAAACTAGATTTGACTCTTGTTCTCAGAAATGCTCAGTATTACTATCATCTTACAGGAACAAGTTTTTATGAACCTCTGAATTTTGAAACTATTTCTTCTTTTAAAGATGTCTGGAATCAGGAGTATATTTCGGAGAATAATCTGGTAAAACGATTTGAATACCTTGCGTGGAATGTATTCTCTGTCAATAAAGATATTGCAACGGATGATCTGAATAAGAATGGCATACAGAAATTTATGGCAGAACATTTTGGAGAAGGTCTGGTGAAGGGGATTCATGATGAAGACGCATTGATATTGGTAAATAAACTTCAGCAAATGCATAATGAACTGGGGGTAATGCAGTTTACGCCTGAAGAACGTGCAGCAGCCCAGCTTTTCTGGTATTTTCTTGATGAGAAAAAAAAGGAATATTATAATAAACAGTTTGCAGCGGCATCACTTATCTCTCAGTCATTTACAACTCAAAAAGGTTTTGTGCGCCTGAATAAGGAATTATCTGAAGAAATTGAAATATTTGCTTTACAAAATGCCATATTTACCGGCGTCAATTTTTATAATGCCGCAGTATATCTGAAGAGAGAAGACAAGGGAAATTTTATCATTTCTGAAAAATCAGCCACCTTGTATGAATCCTTTACGACACATCTCAAGGATCAGGGTAAAGATATGGAGTTCGTAGATCAATTGATAGCACTGTATCAATATCCATCAGCATGTTATTCAATTGCAGAAAGTGCTTTGGAGGCATTTATCCCGGATGAGGTTAATCAGGGAATTAAAGAAGAAGTGGTTGTATTGTTGATAACGCGAAATTTTAATGAAAAAAATATCCAGCATGTTACATATGAAACCTCTTTAAAAGGTTTGAAGTCTTTAGAAAAAGGCACTGAATATACTCTTGATTATTATGAATTCAGCTCCCGTTTAGGGTATTTTAATACAGTTATGGTTCCTAAATATAAAGAACTTCAGAAGCTGAAAACAATATGGATCAACGATAAGAAAAAATCCATGAAACTGGAATCCTTCCAGTCTCAGGTGTTGAGCTCATTTGTTAGAAATAAACTTATTAATGATGTCTATTTTCCATTGATCGGAGCTAATTTAGCCAAGCAACTGGGTACAGTGGGTTCAGATAAAAGAACCGACAGGATGGGAATGCTGCTGCTTGTTTCTCCGCCGGGATATGGTAAAACAACATTGATGGAATATATGGCGAATAGAATGGGACTGATATTTATGAAAATAAATGGGCCTTCTATCGGTCACGATATTCTGTCAACAGACCCGTCAGAAGCCAAAAATGCAGGGGCAAGACAAGAGCTTGAAAAACTGAATCTGGCTTTGGAAATGGGGGATAATGTAATGTTGTATCTTGATGATATTCAGCATTGCAATCCTGAATTCTTACAGAAATTTATATCTCTGGCAGACGGGCAAAGAAAAATAGAAGGAATTTATAATGGAGAAAGTAAGACTTACGACCTCAGATCAAAACGTTTCTGCCTGGTAATGGCGGGAAATCCCTATACAGAAAATGGAGAGAAATTTAAAATTCCGGATATGCTTTCCAACCGTTCGGATACCTATAATTTAGGAGAAATTTCAGGAAGTAAAACAGATTTGTTTGATCTGAGCCTGATTGAAAATGCACTGATGTCCAATGATTATCTGAGCAGGTTAACCCAGCCCGGAATGGAAAATCTGTATAGGCTGTATGAAAGTATTCTTGCGGATAATCCGACTGTAGATCTTATCGGAAATTTCAGCTCCAGTGAAATCTCGGATTTCCGGAAAGTTCTTGAAAGTACGATCAAAATGAGAGACGTGGTCCTGAAAGTAAATAAACAATATATTTCTTCAGCTGCAATGGCTGATGAATATAGAAATGAGCCGCCTTTCAAACTTCAGGGATCATATAGAAATATGAATAAATTGATTCCCCAGATTCAGCCTATTTTGAAAGAAGAGGAAGTTTTACAGATTGTTCTGAACCATTATCAGAATGAATCTCAGACACTTGCTACGGATGCAGAAGCCAATATGCTAAAACTAAAAGAATTAATGGAACTTAATTCCAAAGAAGAAGTGGAACGATGGGAAGAAATTAAAAAGACTTTTATTAAGAATAAAATGATAAAAGGCTTGGGAGATCACGATAGAATGGCTCAGGTCATAGCATTACTATCCCGGTTCAGCGAAGGATTGGAAGGCATTAAAGATGTTTTGAAAAAATAAAATTTTATTCTGATAAAAAGATACGCCTGTAAATCACAATTTCACAGGCGTTTGCTTTACACGTCATTGCCGAATGTCTTTCTCCATTTGGTGAGGGTTGTTCGGCTTATTTTATATTTTTTTGACATATAATTGGTGGAAAATCCATGTTGCTTCTGGTATTGCAGGAGTTTAAGCATGGTTTTACGGTCATAGGTCTTTAATTTTTGGTTATCCTTCAGGCTTTCTTTGGATGGAGTAAATATCTTTTCATTTAAATTCAGTATATCTTCAGCAGAATTCAGATTTTCAAGGAGCCTCTTGATATTTGGTTCTTCCAATTTTTCAGGATGCTCCAGACGAAGAAGGTCTTCGTAAATTTTAGTGTAGTTGGGACGCATTTATTTGTGTTTTATTGGGCACTGTTTCTTTTTTGTAGCCAGCGATGAAGTGTACTTTTGGGAATAGAATATTGTTCAATAATATCATTTAAAGTCATCTCACCGGAGAGGATTCTATTAATGATAAAATCTTTAATTTCCTGTGTATAGATATTTTTTCTGAAATAGGGAATTTTTTCAGATTTCTGTACATTCTTATTGACTGCAGAGGGAGGAGAATATAAAATAAGGTGGGAACTGTAAAGCCTGAAGAAATCATATTCCAATAATTTACAGAACCGTAAAAGGATTTCCGAATCAAGGGATTTACTGTTGTAGATATCTTCAACGAATCTTTCATCTTCATTGAGGAAATTACAGATTCTTTCGGTTGTAATTTCTTGTTCTTCCACTCTTTCTTTAATAAACTGACCTATGTGTATTTCCTTATAT
>NZ_JALAHD010000323.1 GCF_022712095.1 Chryseobacterium sp.
GTTGTATCACTATTGGCAGCTCTGTTTTATAATGTTAAAAACTAAAATAATGATAGTGGCTTCATTTAAATAATTAGAAAAAATTGAAGTAACTTTACATTTCATTTCTTAAACTGGGATAAGATACATGTATTTAATTTTTGACACTGAAACTACTGGTTTACCTAAAAACTTTAATGCTCCGCTTTCCGATTCGGATAACTGGCCAAGAATGGTTCAGATTGCATGGCAGTTGCATGATGATGATGGTAATTTAATTGAAAATCAGGACTATATAATAAAGCCTGAAGGTTATGATATTCCCTTTAATGCAGCGAGGATTCATGGTATTACTACCAAGATAGCCAATGAAGAAGGCCGGGATCTTCAGGAAATTCTTGAAGAATTTTCTAAGGTTTTGGAAAGAGTGAGAGTGGTTTCCGGACATAATGTAGAATTTGATTACAATATTGTCGGTGCAGAATTTTACAGGAAAAATATAAATGATAATCTTCAGAAAAAACCAAAAGCTGATACGATGATTCTTGGAACAGATTATTGTAAGCTGGGTGGTGGAAAAGGGGGAAGATATAAATCTCCTAAACTTGAAGAGCTTTATGAGAAATTATACGGTAATAAATTTGATGAAGCCCATAATGCGGCGGCTGACGTAAATGCCACGGCACAGGTTTTCTTTGAAATGATGAGAATAGGAATTATTCCTTCTGAAGTTTTAAAGATTTCTGAAGATCAGTTAAAGTACTTCAAGACCTTACACCCTGATCCGATTAAACCTTTTGGTATTGTTATCAGAAGGCAGGTCGCTGACTTCCATAATAAAAAGAAACAGGCTGATTTTGGAAGTATTGATGAAATAGATTTAGGAAAATATTTCAATTTTGATAATCATAGTGTTTTTTCAACATTAACGGCAACTTCAAGTATTTCTGATCTTATCAATAAAGCTTCCGAAGATAATTTTCCGGCGGTCGGAATGGTGGATCTGGGAAATATGATGGGTGCTTTTAAATTCGTTTCTGCGGTAGAATCGGCTAATTCAGACAGAGCTAAAAAACATAAAGAATATCTGGCCAAAAAACAAGAAGCAGAAGAAAGTGGTCAGGATTTTAAAGATGCTGAACCCGTTTCCGAACCTTTGATCCCTGTGGTAGGGTGCGAGTTTTATATCTCTGACCGATATGAGCAGAAGCAGTTTACAAAAGATGATCCTGATAGAAGAACGCAGGTTATTCTCTTAGCGAAAGATTTTAATGGCTATAAAAACCTTGCTAAATTATCAAGTATCGGGTTTTTGAAAGGGTTTTATTTTGGAGTTCCGAGGATCAGCAGGGAATTGATTGCTGAGTATAAAGAGGGGGTTATCGCTTTAACATCGGGTATTTATGGTGATATTCCCGATGCGATTCTGAATACGGGGGAGCAGAAAGGGGAAGAGCTTTTCAAATGGTGGAAAGATACTTTCGGAGATGATTTTTATGTTCAGCTCCAAAATCATAAATTGCCTGAAGAAGAACACTTAAATGAGGTTTTGTTGTATTTTGCGGATAAATATAATGTGAAAATATTAGCACAAAATGAAACTTTCTATACCAATAAAGATGATGCTAATATTCAGGATATTGTAAGCTGTATCAAAGATGGAGAAAAGTTATCTACTCCTGTAGGTAAGGGATTTGGTAAGAGAAGGGGGCTTCCTACGGGAGAGTATTATATAAAGTCATCTGATGAGATTAAAGAAGCTTTTCTTGCTTATCCTGATGCATTTGATGCATATGAAGAATTTTTAGGAAAATTCAGTCCTTATACATTGAAAAGAGACGTACTCTTGCCGAAGTTTGACATTCCTGAAGAATTTATAGATGCCCAGGATGAGGTAGATGGAGGAAAAAGAGGGGAAATGGCTTATCTGACCCATTTAACGTATGAAGGAGCGAAGAAAAGATATCAAGATACTGGAATTACAGATGATATAAAAGAACGTTTAGACTTTGAGCTGGATGTAATTGCCAATACCGGATATCCGGGGTATTTCCTTATTGTACAGGATTTCTGTAATGAGGCCCGTAAAATGGGAGTTTGGGTAGGTCCCGGCCGGGGGTCAGCAGCAGGATCTGCGGTAGCGTATTGTATCGGGATTACCAATGTAGACCCTATTAAGTATGATTTACTATTTGAGAGATTTTTAAATCCGGAAAGGATTTCTATGCCGGATATCGATATTGACTTCGATGATGAAGGGCGTGACAGGATTATCAAATGGGTAATTGAAAAATACGGGCAAAGCCAGGTTGCACAGATTATTACCTATTCCGTTTTAGGGGGTAAGTCAGCGATTAAAGATGCGGGAAGAGTTTTGGATGTATCGATTCCTGATACTAATAATATTGCAAAGCTGATTCCGTCAACTCCGGGAATGAATATTGCTAAAGCATTGGCAAAATATGACAAGCTGAAGCCTGAAGAACAGCTTTTAGTAGATGAAATGAGATTGGTGTTGGATAGTCCTGAAGATCCTCGTTTCGATGTTTTGGCAAGTGCTAGAAAAATGGAAGGATGTATCCGTAATACTGGAATCCATGCCTGTGGAGTGATTATTACTCCTGAGGAGGTAAGTAACCTTGTTCCTGTAACTATTGCAGCCAAAGATGCGGATATTTTAGTCTCTCAGTTTGACAACTCCGTGGCGGAAAGTGCCGGACTTCTGAAAATGGACTTCCTAGGACTTCGTACTCTGACTATTATTAAAGATGCTTTAAAACTGGTTAAAGAAAGGCATGGTGTAGATATCAATCCAGATGAAATTCCACTGGATGATACTAAAACCTATCAGTTATTTAAGGAAGGCCGTACAGTAGGAATATTCCAATATGAAAGTCCCGGAATGCAAAAATACATGCGAGAGCTTAAGCCGACTGTTTTTGCGGATCTTATCGCAATGAATGCTTTGTACCGTCCAGGGCCGATCAAGTATATTCCAAACTTTATCAACAGAAAGCATGGTATTGAGGAAATCGTTTATGATTTGCCGGAAACTGAAGAGTATTTAAAAGAAACTTACGGAATTACAGTTTATCAGGAACAGGTAATGCTGCTGTCCCAGAAGCTTGCCAACTTTACAAAAGGTGAAGCGGATACATTGAGAAAAGCGATGGGGAAAAAGCAAATCGACGTTCTGAATAAAATGTACCCTAAATTTATAGAAGGTGGAAAAAAGAACAACCTCGATGAAGACCGCCTTAATAAAATATGGAATGACTGGAAGGCTTTTGCTGAATATGCATTTAATAAGTCTCACTCGACCTGTTATGCACTGATTGCTTATCAAACAGCCTATTTGAAGGCTAATTATCCGGCAGAATATATGGCGAGTGTGATGAGTAATAACATTAACAATACCGCTCAAATTACGATGTTCATGGAAGACTGTAAAAGTATGGGAGTGGATGTATTAGGTCCTGACGTCAATGAATCTCAATATAAATTCTCGGTAAACGAGAAGGGGCAGATCCGTTTTGGATTGGGTGCAATAAAGGGGATTGGAGAAGGACCAAGTGAAGCCATTACTAAGGAGAGAGAAAATGGCAGATTTAAAAATATTTATGATTTCTTTGAGCGTATCCTGCCTTCTCAAATGAATAAAAGAGTAGCGGAAAGTTTAGTAGTGGCAGGAGCTTTTGATGAACTGGATTCTTATCATAGAGGGCAATATTTTGATATTGATGCAGCAGGAAGAACTAATCTGGAAAGACTTATCCGTTATGGACAAAGCTTCCAGGAAAGCGTTAATGAAATGGAGAATTCTTTATTTGCTGATTTCGCTGAAGAAGTACAGATTGAACAACCTAAGCTACTGCCTTGTCCGGAATGGCCTAATATGCATAAACTTAATAAAGAAAAGGAAATTATAGGATTTTATTTATCAGCACATCCTTTGGATGAATTCAAATATCAGTTTCAGTTTATGCAGGGGCAGCTTTCTAAAAATATAGTGTTGGAGAAAGATGAAGAAAAGCTTGTGGTAGAAGAAGATCCGATATTAGAACAGGAAGCCACAGAAGAAATAGCGGGAGTAGCTGATGTAATAGACGTGGATGAGTTATTGACGGGAGAAGAAGAAATTGTAGAAGAAGTGAGTAAAAAAGCAGAGCCAAAAGGGAATTTTGGATTCTTAAACCTTGATGAGGTTGATGCTTATAAAGAACAGGCTTTTGCTAATAAACCTGCAGAATTGTTTGAGGAAAAGAAAGACTGGAGACAAAAGCAGAAAGATAAAGAGAATGGTAAAGAGTATACCGTTGCGGGGCTTATTACAGAATATAGGGTTCAGGATGGATTTAAAAGCGGAGAAAAAGTTGCGTTTTTAACATTGGAAGACTATACCGGATCTTATTCTTTCAGGTTGGGAGACAGGGATTATATGAGGTTGAAAGAAAAGCTCGAAGTGCAGCGATTCGTGATTTTGAAAATAAAATTTGCGCAAGTGAAGGATGGAAGGGTTTTCGTAAATGTAAATGATGTGATAGAGCTTAAAGATGCTTTTGAAAAATTTGCTAAAAGTATTTCTTTGGTAATGGACGTTATGGATTTCAGAAAAGAGGATCTTGAGTTTTTCAGAACAGTATTGGATAAAAATAAAGGAGAACAGAAATTTAAATTCTATATTAAAAATATAGAAGAAAATTCTCATATTGAACTTCAGTCCATGAAGTATTCGGTGGATTTGAATGGTGATTTGATAAAAGAGATACAACTGCTTAATAAGTATGAGTTTTATCTTAATTAGGTAATTGGTTTAAAATATTCACTTTTAGATAAGTGATTGTGACAAAAAGCGACTTACAGGTCGCTTTTTTAATTATTAATATTCTGGTAAAATAAGTTAAATAATTGTTTTAATTTTAA
>NZ_JALAHD010000324.1 GCF_022712095.1 Chryseobacterium sp.
AATCTGCTTATTTATTCCCATTGTTTATGAATCTTTAAGAAGGTGATACATCCAATATTTTTCCTTAAATTCGCATAAAAATTTTAAACTAATGAACTACGATATTATTGTCATCGGAAGTGGTCCTGGTGGATATGTTACGGCTATTAGAGCATCACAATTGGGTTTCAAAACAGCAATTATCGAGAAGGAAAATTTAGGAGGTATATGCCTGAACTGGGGATGTATTCCTACTAAAGCTTTATTAAAGTCTGCTCAGGTTTTCCATTATATCAATCATGCGGAGGATTATGGTTTGAATAAAGTGGAAGGTAGTTTTGAATTTCCTAATGTAATTCAAAGAAGCCGTGGTGTAGCCAATAAAATGAGCAAAGGGATTGAATTCCTGATGAAGAAAAATAAAGTTGATGTTATTCTTGGTACGGCTAAAGTTTTAAAAGATAAAAAAGTTTCTGTTACAGATAAAGACGGTAAAGTAACTGAATATTCAGGTAGTCATATTATCATTGCTACAGGAGCACGTTCGAGAGAATTACCGAACTTACCGCAGGACGGTAAAAAAGTAATCGGATACAGACAGGCTCTTAGTCTTCCTGAACAGCCAAAATCAATGATTGTGGTAGGTTCCGGAGCGATCGGAGTGGAATTTGCAGATTTCTATAATACAATGGGGACTAAAGTTACTGTTGTAGAATTTATGCCGAATATTGTCCCGGTAGAAGATGAAGAAGTTTCCAAGCATTTGGAAAAATCCCTGAAAAAATCAGGAATTGAGATTATGACGAATGCTTCTGTGGAAAGTGTAGATACAAGCGGAAACGGTGTTAAAGCCAATGTAAAAACAGCAAAAGGAAATATTACCCTTGAAGCGGACATTCTTCTTTCAGCAGTAGGTATTGCTGCCAATATCGAAAATATTGGTCTTGAAGAAGTGGGAATCCAAACAGATAAAGGAAGAGTACTGGTGAATGAATGGTACGAAACCTCTGTCCCGGGATATTATGCCATCGGAGATATTATTCCTACTCAGGCTTTGGCCCACGTAGCTTCGGCAGAAGGAATTACGTGTGTGGAAAAAATCAAAGGACTGCATGTTGAAAAAATAGACTATGGTAATATTCCGGGATGTACTTACTGTCATCCGGAAGTAGCTTCTGTAGGCCTTACTGAAAAGCAGGCAAAAGAGAAAGGATACGAAATTAAAGTAGGTAAATTCCCTCTTTCTGCAAGTGGTAAAGCGACTGCAAACGGAAACACTGACGGTTTTGTTAAAGTAATTTTTGATGCCAAATATGGAGAATGGTTAGGATGCCACATGATCGGAGACGGAGTAACGGATATGGTGGCGGAAGCTGTTGTTGCCAGAAAACTGGAAACTACAGGTCATGAGATCATCAAATCTATCCACCCGCACCCGACTGTTTCCGAAGCTATCATGGAAGCTGCTGCTGCTGCTTACGGAGAAGTAATCCATATCTAAAAAAGATAGGAAAAGATATAAATAATAAAAAGCTGCAGATTGATCTGTAGCTTTTTTATTGGGAGATTATTTCCCGGATTCAATATTTAGGAAGGTTGTCCGGATAATTAATGAAAAATAATTTAAAAATTCATCTCATTTTCTTACATTTATTCTATGAATTCTGAAAAAGTAGGGCTTGTTCTATCAGGCGGAGGAACCAAAGGAATAGCTCATGCCGGAGTTTTAAAATTTTTAAGGGAGAATACTATTGATGCAGATGTATTGTCGTGCTGTAGTGCAGGCTCGATAGTAGGATGCTTGTATGCGATAGGTAAAACTCCTGAAGAGATACTGAACTTCTTTACTTCGGTTTATTTCTTTAACTGGAAACATTTTACATTTAATCAGCCGGGGCTTGTTTCGTCTGTCATATTTAAAAATTATCTGGAACCTATATTTAAAGATATGAAATTAGGAGATCTGGATAAAGATGTCAAAATTGTAGCTACAGAATTGGTTTCGGGAACCCAAAGAATATTTGATAAAGACTTTAAGGTAACGGATGCTATTATAGCTTCCTGTTCTATTCCGGGTGTTACAACACCTTATATTGTAGATGGAGAAATGTATTGTGATGGGGGTGTTTTGAATAATTTCCCGGCAGATGTAATCCGGGACAACTGTGATCAGTTGATAGGCGTTTTTGTATCACCGCCTAATGACACCCATATAAAGGATTTGAAGTCTATTAAAGCTATTGTTTCCCGCTCTTATGACCTTTTGTCCTATCGTGTGGAAAGAGTGAAATTTGACTATTGTGACTGGTTTATTTCTTCGCAGGATCTCGCCAATTACGGGGCTTTTGAAAGGAAAAAATACCGTATGGAAGAAATATTCAATATAGGATACAAGGCGGCTGTTGAAAGTTTTGAAGATAGCCGTTTCTTTTCAGAATCGAAAGATGATTAATTTGTAGCTGCCGTGTAGCTTGCAAAAGCTTCTTCCAGACTTTCAAATTTACCTTTAAACTCTTCAATAGGGCAATCCTGTAAAATATTTCCTTTGTGGATAAGAATAACGCGGGAGCATAGAGCTTCCACTTCCTGCATAATATGGGTAGAAAGTAATACCGTTTTTTCTTTTCCGATCTCTTTTATAACATTTCGGATTTCTATAATCTGGTTAGGGTCAAGACCGTTGGTAGGCTCATCCAGAATTAGCAGGTCCGGTTCATGTATAATAGCCTGAGTTAAACCTACTCTTTGCTTATACCCTTTGGAAAGCTGACCGATCTTTTTTGATTTTTCAGGACTGAGCCCTACGAGTTCAATGACTTCATCTATCTTACCGGCCGGAATTTTATGAATGTCCGTTACAAACTGTAAATATTCCTTTACATACATCTCAAGATATAGAGGATTGTTTTCCGGAAGAAAACCAATATTCCTTTTGCTTTCTATTTCGTTTTCCGTAATGCTTTTTCCATTAAAAATAATTTCCCCTTCATCTATTTTCAATGATCCCACAATAGATTTCATGAGGGTGGATTTTCCTGCTCCGTTAGGACCAAGAAGGCCAATGATCTCATTGTTTTCAATCGTAATGTTTATGGTGTTGAGTGCAGTTTGCTCACCGAATTTTTTGGTTAGATTAATGATCTGAAGGGACATAATTAATGACAGTCTTTTTGCAAAAATAAAAATAAAAAACTCATTCTGACCGAATGAGTTCATATATATTGTAAAAATATTAATTATTTTCTTGAACTGCTTTTGCTGGCAGGTTTCTTATAGGTTGTTGCTGGTTTTTTAGTCTGCTGTTGAGGTGCAGCAACTGCTGAGCTTTGATATAAACTGGATTTTCCGGTTGATTTCCCAAAAATTTTATCAATTTGCGTTCTTGTCAGATATTGCGATTTTCCGACATATTTTCTGTTTTTATTGATATATTGAATAAACTGAACAGTGGGCTGACCGTAGTTTTTTTCATAATGAAGTTCAATAATATCATTGGGAAGTTCAAGGGTGATATTCGAAGCTGGCAAAGTAGCAAAACCGTTTAGAATTAAGCTATACAGTCCGTCAACATCATTATTCTGGTTTTCAAACGAAAAAGACCTGATCGTATTCAAATTACTGGTATTAAGATCCTGGT
>NZ_JALAHD010000025.1 GCF_022712095.1 Chryseobacterium sp.
AAATCAAAAAATGCCCCTTTTGGGGGCATTATCAAATTTATGTATGGTAAGGTTTAATTAGTAAGAACCTTTCTCAATATAATGAGCAGCAATTTTTTCAGTCAATGCTACTACATTAGGATGATTGTTATATTTAGTAAACCTTCTTAATCCTGAAAGCATCATTCTTTGTTCGTCTCCTTCAGCGAAAGATATAATTCCTTCTTTAGCAGCAACGATGATTTTTTCTACTGCTTTGTAAAGATTTAACTGAGCCATTGCAGCTTCCACGGAGTCAGGAGAAAAATGTTTTTCCACTCTTAATACTGCAGATTCAGCCATATAGATCTGGTTCAGAATTTCAGAAGCATTCAATAATAAATGCTGTTGTTTTTCGATCTCAGTCATATACTTTTGAAGAGCAGCTCCTGAAACCATTAAAAATACTTTTTTAAGATTTGCAATAATAGCTTTTTCTTCGCTCATAAACTCAGAATAATCAGGAGTTTCGAAAGAAGGAATACCCATTAGTTCTTTACTGATAGCCATTGCAGGAGATAATAAGTCCAATTCTCCTTTCATTGCTCTCTTGATAAGCATTCCTACAGAAAGTAATCTGTTGATTTCGTTAGTCCCTTCATAGATTCTGGAAATTCTTGAATCTCTCCATGCTGATTCCATTGGAGTATCTTCAGAGAACCCCATACCTCCGTATACCTGAATTCCTTCATCAGCTGTATGTTGAGCTAAATCTGAAACAAATACTTTAAGAATAGAGCATTCTACTGCAAATTCTTCCACACCTTTCAATTCAGCAGCCTGATGGTCTAAACCTCCAGCTACCAATTCATCAATTTTATCCTGAACATCTTTAGCAGCCCTATAAGAACCGGCTTCACTTACAAAAATACCGGTAGTCATTTCTGCCAGTTTTTTTCTGATTGCTCCGAATGTAGAAATAGAAACTCCGAATTGTTTTCTTTCGTTAGCGTACTGTATAGAGTGATTAGTGATTCTTCTTTGTGCATCCAAACATGCAGCAGCTAATTTGATACGACCTACGTTCAGGGCATTTAATGCAATTTTAAATCCGTTATTTCTTTCTCCCAAAAGATTTTCAACCGGAATTTTCATATCATTGAAGAAAACCTGACGGGTAGAAGATGCACGGATACCCAATTTATGCTCTTCCTCACCAAAAGTAAGGCTTTCAGGGTTTTCAAGTTCAGAACGGTTGATCACAAATCCAGTAATATTTTTGTCATCGTCTATTTTAGCGAACAATGTGAACGTATCAGCAAACCCTGCATTAGAGATCCACATTTTTTGCCCGTTAATGATATAATGTTTTCCGTCTTCAGATAATCTTGCTCTTGTTTTTCCTGAGTTGGCATCAGATCCGGCATCAGGCTCTGTAAGACAATAGGCTCCAAATTTAGTTCCTGTAGCTAAATCCGGAAGATATTTTTTCTTCTGCTCTTCTGTACCGTAAAGAACGATTGGCAATGTTCCGATTCCCGTATGAGCTCCATATGCAGTAGCTAATGATCCTGTAGCTCCGGAAAGATAGTCACAGGCTAACATCGTAGTAACGAATCCCATTCCTAATCCCCCGTACTCTTCAGGTACTGAAATTCCAAGCATTCCCATTTCACCAAGCTTGCGCATTGTTTCTTCCGTTAATGCATAATCTTTTTTCTCATAACGTTCTTTTTGAGGAACCACTTCTCTGTCGATGAATTCTTTTGCAGAATCACGAAGCATTTTTTGCTCTTCATTCAGCTCTTCAATACTGAAAATTTCATTTGCAGGAATTTCTTTGATCAAAAACTCTCCTCCTTTTAGTGTAGCCATATATTATTTTATTTTTTAATAATTAATGATTTTGTATAGATGCACTTATTATGAATACATCTATACATTTTTAAAGTAATTCAAAGATGCTCGCAGCTCCCTGTCCGGTTCCTACACACATAGAGACCATTCCGTATTTGTTTCCGCGTTTTCTCATTTCGTCCATCAGCTGTACGGTAAGTTTAGTTCCTGTACATCCCAGTGGATGACCTAAAGCAATTGCACCTCCGTTTACATTCAAAATTTCAGGATTAAGATCCAATTCTTTTTTTATGGCAACTGATTGAGAAGCAAAAGCTTCATTCAATTCAATAAGCTCAATATCTTTAAGTTGTAAACCGGCTTGTTTTAATGCTTTTGGAATAGCATATACAGGCCCCATTCCCATAATCCTAGGTTCAAGTCCTGCAGCAGCATAAGATACCAATCTTGCTTCCGGTTCAAGTCCTAATTCTTTAACCATTTCTTCACTCATAACGATTACAAAAGCAGCGCCGTCACTCATTTGTGATGAATTTCCTGCTGTAACGCTTCCTCCGTTTGCAAATACAGGTCTTAGTTTTCCTAAACCTTCAAGGCTTGTATCTTTTCTTGGTCCTTCATCTACTGAGAAATCAAATTTTTTAGTTTGGATCTTTTGATTTTCATCTAAATAAGTATATTCAACAGGGATCGGAACAATCTGATTGGCAAATTTTCCTTCCTGATTCGCTTTTAGAGCTTTCATATGAGATTCAAAAGCAAACTGATCCTGTTCTTCTCTTGTAATATTATACTGTTTAGCTACTTCTTCTGCAGTATAACCCATTCCCCAGTAATAATCAGGATTGGTTTTTGCAATATCTGTTTCAGGAACCGGCTTATAACCTCCCATTGGAATGAAAGACATACTTTCTGTACCTCCTGCAATGATACAATCAGCCATTCCTGCCTGTATTTTAGCAGATGCAATAGCAATTGCCTCACTTCCTGAAGCACAATATCTGTTTACGGTAACTCCGGGAACTTTATCAGTATTCAATCCCATTAAAGAAATTAAACGAGCTACGTTAAGTCCCTGCTCAGCTTCAGGCATTGCATTTCCTACAATAAGATCGTCAATTCTGTTTTTATCTAATTGCGGAACATCAGCCATCAGTTTTTCAATAACTGTTGCCGCCATTACATCGGGTCTTGTAAATCTTAAACTGCCTTTTGGAGCTTTACCCACGGCCGTTCTGTAACCCTTTATTATATATG
This sequence comes from Chryseobacterium sp., assembly GCF_022712095.1. GTDB lineage: Bacteria > Bacteroidota > Bacteroidia > Flavobacteriales > Weeksellaceae > Chryseobacterium. The sequence goes on from NZ_JALAHD010000025.1 coordinate 3,073, forward strand.
CTGTCTTTGACATTTTTCTATTATTAATTGTTATAAAAATTAAACATTCTGATTATTAGTTTCTCAACGGTTTTCCTTTTTGTAACATATACTGGATTCTCTCCAATGTTTTTCTTTCTCCGCAAAGTGATAAGAATGTTTCTCTTTCAAGGTTTAACAGATATTGTTCGGTAACTACTGTTTCTTCGGAAAGATTTCCTCCAACCATTACGTAAGCCAGTTTGTCTGCAATTTTCTTATCGTGTTCAGATATATAATTTCCGGTTAACATCTGGTCAGTTCCTACATAGAACATTCCTAATGCATCTTTACCTAGAACTTTTACTCTCTGCTCGATAGGCTGGGTATATCCTTGTTCTGCCAGTAATTTAGCTACTTTTTTAGCCTCAGCAATCTGTCTGTTTTTGCTTACGGAAACAATATCTTTCCCTTTTTCAAGAATTCCCATATCATAGGCTTCATAAGCGGAAGTTGCCACTTTACCCATAGCGATATTCATGAAAGCCTCACGAAGTCTGTTGTTTTTAACATCATCTTTATGGAATTCTCTGGAAGTTCTTAAGGTCAATTCTTTAGTACCGCCGCCACCAGGAATTACACCAACTCCGGTTTCTACCAATCCAATGTAAGTTTCTGCTGCTGCAACCACTCTGTCAGCATGCATGGTCATTTCACAACCACCCCCAAGAGTCATTCCGTGCGGAGCAACTACAACAGGAACAGAAGAGTAGCGAACTCTCATCATTGATTTCTGGAAGTAAGCAATAGCCATATTCAGGTCATCCCAATCCTGCTCAATAGCCATCATTAAGATCATTGCTAAATTAGCTCCTACTGAGAAATTAGCCCCCTGATTTCCTACAACTAATCCATCGTATTCTTTTTCTGCTAAATCAATAGCTCTGTTTAATCCATCAAGAACTTCTCCCCCTAAAGAGTTCATTTTTGAACGGATTTCAAAGTTGATGATACCATCTCCAAGATCTTCAATGGCAGAACCTGAATTACTCCAAAGGGTTTTATTTTTTCGGATATTATCTAAGATGATAAATGCATCTTGTCCCGGAATATTATTATAGTTTCCGGAGTTTTTATCAAAGAATATGCTTTGGCCTTCATCGTTTACTTTGTAGAAAGTTTCTACACTTTTTACCCAGTCTGAAACTTCATATCCTGCGTCTTTTGCAAGTTCGATTCCTTTCTGAACTCCAACTGCATCCCAAATTTCAAATGGTCCGTTTTCCCATCCGAAACCAGCTCTCATTGCATCATCAATTTTATAAACTTCATCAGAAATTTCAGGAACTTTATGAGATACATACGCGAATAATGCTCCGAATGATTTTCTGTATAATTCTCCGGCTTTATCTTTTCCTCCGATCAGAATTTTAAATCTGTCAATAGGCTTATCAATAGCTTTGGTGAGTTCTAACGTCGGAAATGAAATCTTACCCTGAAGCTCATATTCTAATGTTTCGAGGTTTAATCCATGAATTTCAGATTTTCCTTCTGCATTTTTAACTTTCTTATAAAACCCTTGATTGGTTTTGGAACCCAGCCATTTATTATCCATCATAGTCTGGATATATCCAGGAAGTTCAAATACATCGTTGAAATCATTGGCTTCAGCACCGCTTTGACGAACCCCATTGGCTACCATCACTAAAGTATCTAATCCTACCACATCTGCTGTTCTGAAAGTGGCAGACTTAGGACGTCCAATTACAGGTCCGGTCAGTTTATCTACTTCAGAAACGGTAAGTCCCATTTTTTTAACGTTATGAAGAAGATCCATAATAGAGAAAACCCCGATTCTGTTTGCAATGAACGCAGGAGTGTCTTTTGCTAAAACGGTAGTTTTTCCTAAGAACTTAGCTCCGTAATTCATATAGAAATCTACAATCTCAGGATCTGTATCGTGAGTAGGGATAATCTCTAAAAGAGGCAGGTATCTTACAGGATTAAAGAAATGGGTTCCAGCAAAGTATTTTTTGAAATCTTCACTTCTTCCTTCTGTCAGTAAGTGAATAGGAATACCGGACGTGTTGGAAGAAATTAAAGTTCCCGGTTTTCTGAATTGTTCTATTTTTTCATATACGGATTTTTTGATGTCCAGTCTTTCAACTACAACTTCTATAATCCAGTCCGTGTTTTTTATTTTCTGTAAATCGTCATCAAAGTTTCCTACTTTGATTCTCTCAGCAAATTTTGGCGAATAAAGCAGGGCAGGGCTTGATTTCTTTAGTTTTTCAAAGTTTTCTGTGGCAATTCTGTTTCTGACTGCTTTATCCTCTTTGGTCAAACCTTTTTTTTCTTCTGCTTCAGTTAATTCAAACGGAACAATATCCAACAGCAAAACTTCAACACCAATATTGGCAAAGTGAGCTGCAATACCGCTTCCCATAATTCCTGAACCAAGAACCGTTACATGTTTGATTCTTCTTTTCATTTCAAATTTATTTTCGGTTGTTTAAATCGTTGGCAATTTTCATTATTTCATGCATTACTTCTTTGAATACCTCCATTTTTTCCTGAGGTATTCTTTCCATAACTTTCTTGTTGAAATTCACCACTACTTCTTTAGAGAGGTTCCGCGAATTCAATCCTTTATCTGTAAGCTTTATAATAACTTCTCTTTTGTCTGTAGTGGTTTTCTCTTTGTAGATATAACCGTTGTCTTCCAAAAGTTTAATGATTCTTGTTAAAGAAGTAGGTTCTATAGCCATTTTAGGCCCCAGATTGGTACTTCTTGTTCCTTCTTTAGGATCTATTTTAAGAAGGGTAAGTGCCTGTACAGCTGTAGAGTCATGCTCCTGAGCCAGCTCTGAATACATTTTTGAAACAGCTAACCATGTCTGTTTCAAAACGAGATCTACATTTTCAATTTTTTCTCTATTATCCATCATCTTATTTTTCAATGGTTTTGACCAAATATAATAATTATTATGCATGCATAGGAT
>NZ_JALAHD010000026.1 GCF_022712095.1 Chryseobacterium sp.
TGCAAAATTACAACAAGTAATTTTCACTTATCCGTCTATTCAATTAAAAAAAAATTAAAATAACAAACTGCATATCAATATGATAGAAAAAATCTAAGAGAAATATTTGATCAATCTTCATTTTTTTTTGGGACAGCAGTTTTATAGGTAAAATTCTGAAAACAGATTCCGACAAGTGCAACAACTGCAGTTATGAAAGAAAACAATATAGCCGTTGAAACCGAAACCTGGGCATCGAATGTAAAATATTGAGCTGCTTTGAGAAAGAGCCACTCTCTTACCCCTATTCCGGAAAAAGACAAGACACTGAGCACCGCACTGGCCAGAAATACGATACAATAAATCCACACCTCTCCAATTTGAGTAAAGGATTTAAGGATTAAATAAATCGATATAAGTTGACAGATTTGTACTCCTATAGAATATATCAAAGTTTTATAAAAAACAGGTTTATATTCCGAAAAAAGTTTTGAAAAAAATAATCGGGCAGCGATTATTGTAAGAACAACGGCCGGTAAGATAATTAGCTTATAAAGTTCCTGTAATACAGGAAAAGTTAGAATTTCAATCAAAACTATAATGGCCAGCAATCCGGAAAGTCTGTCACAAAAAACAGCTTTGGTAAGCCGTTTAGCACTCCAGTTAAATTTTTTATTAAGAACATATACTTTATAGGCGTCACCTCCTATTCCCCCCGGAATAAAAAAATTATAGAACATCCCAATCAGATAAAGCTTAAGGTTGTCCGTCTTATTAATATAAAAATGATTAGCATGAAAATATTTCAGTAAACGTTGTGCAGAAATAACCTGAGACAGAACAAACACCAGCAGAGCAATTATTAATAAGGCATAATTACTGGTTTTGATCAGTTCCCAAACTTCTGTAAACGGCACCTTCCTAAAAACAAAATACAGCAGCAGTAAGCTGATCCCTATTTTCAGGATAGTAATGAACGTTTTTTTGAACTTTTTCAAAAAGTGGATATTTTACGAATATTAAACGGTCGTTTTTTCTGAGATTCATAATACGTTTTCATCAGCAAATCTATAATAATACCGGTAGTAAAAAACTGTATTCCGACAAAAACCAATAAAATCCCCAAGATTAATAATGGTCTTCCTCCAATCTGATGACCTAACATTTTAACGATCAGGAGATAGATATTAATAATCATCCCCAGTATAAAAGTCAGAATACCAATATTTCCAAATAAATAAATCGGCTTCTGAAGGTATTTCTGATTGAACAATAATAGTAACAGGTCGTTAATTACTTTCGTAGTTCTCCCAATTCCGTATTTGGAAACCCCAAACTGTCTTGCATGGTGTTTTACAGGAACTTCAGAGATTCTAGCCCCATTAATATGAGCATGCAATGTTATAAAACGATGAGACTCTCCATAAAGATCTAAATTTTTAGCTGTTTCCTTTGTAAATACTTTAAGTGCACAGCCATGATCCTTTACATTCAGTTTTGTAGTTCTTCTGATAATAAAATTGGCCACCTTTGAAGGAAAAGTTCTTAAAAGATTATCTTTTCTCTTCTGTCTTTTTCCGATAACAAGATCATATTCTCCTTTATCCATTTCAGCAACCATCATCGGAATATCACTGGGATCATTCTGCATATCACCATCCATGGTAATAATGTAATCTCCCGTAGCATAATCAATTCCCGCCATTAGAGCAGAGCTTTGGCCGTAATTCTTTTTCAGCTCTATCAAAACTACGTGAGGGGCTGCTATATCCTTTACCACTTTTACAGTACGGTCTGTTGAAAAGTCATCAACCAGAATAAGCTCATATTTATATCCTTTCAAAACCTTTTCAATAGCCGCAATAAGTAAGGGTGCATTTTCTTCCTCATTGTAAAGAGGAACTACCACCGAATATAACCTGTCAGAATTCATAGATCTAAAAATATGTGCAAAGATAATCGAATTTAATTTTCTACAGGGACATTTATCCCGTAGAAAGTTGCATTTTAAATATCTTTGCAAAAATATCTTTATGAAAAACCAGAAGTATTTATATTACTTACTGCTTATTGTAGGTGCTATCCTCCTTTTTGCCCATTTGGGGAAATTATATGTAGACATCATGGAAGCCAGAAATTTTGTTTCGGCAAGGGAAATGGCAGATGAAGGGCATTGGATTTTCACTACAATGAATGATCTTCCCAGATATGAAAAACCACCTTTACCTACCTGGCTAAGTGCATGGATGGGACAGCTCTTCAGTTTTGAAAATATAGGTGCATTGAGATTCCCTGCTTCTCTTTCCTGCTTTCTGCTTGTCATTTATTTCTATAAAATTGTAGAATTTGTTACCAACAAGCCCCGTCTTGCTTTTATTTCTTCAATGATATTGGTTACTAATTTTCTTGTAATTTATGTAGGAAGAAGAGCCAACTGGGATATTTACAGTTATAGTTTCATGGTTATCGGGATGTATTATTTCATTCTGGCATTAAAGGACATTAAAGCGCTTCCCAATTATATTTTTGCAGGAATTTTATTCGGATTTTCGGTATTGAGTAAGGGGCCTACAGGTCCTTATGTGCTTCTTATTCCTTTTTATATCGGATATATTATTCTCTTCGGATGGCCAAAATGGAAGGAAATCCGGGGGATTATTCTTTGCGCAGCCATTACAGTACTTGTAGGTTTCTCATGGTATATTTATATTTATCTTGCTGATCCTGATACTTTCTTAGCCATCATGGAAAAAGAGGCCACCGCAAGAGGAAACAGAGATGTGAAACCTTTTACAAGATACCTTAGCTTCCCAGTTCAGACAGGTGTCTGGATTTTATACAGTGTAATAGGTCTTATTTTTCCAATGATTAAAAAAAGAACCGACCAGCCAAAAAATTATATGCTGTTCTTCTACTGGACTATTTTTTCGTTAATTTTCCTTTCTCTGATTCCTTCAAAAAAGGAGAGATATCTCTTCCCGATGATGGTCCCGCTAGCTGCTACAACAGGATATTATTTACACTATCTTTTTTATGAATTCAATTATAAAAAATGGGAATTCAATTTAAATAAAGTCATCTTTACCATCCTTGGAATAGTCGCTCTGGTAATTTCCATAGGAACCTATTTCTTACCCGTAGAAATAGGAGTTTATACCATTCTTTTTTCTGTTTCAGCATTCATCGCTGCAATTTCAATTCTGATAGCAGTTTACAAAAACAGAAACTTCGAGAGGGCTTTTTTTGGAGTGGTTTTATTAATGGTTTTCACCGGAATATTTGGAATTCCTGTTCTGGATAAAATGCTTAGTAACAATAAAAACTTCAAAAGTATTGCTACCATTAAGGAAAAGATTGAAAAAGAAAATACGAGGTTATATACATACGCAGAATATTCCCCTGAAGTCTGGTTCAGATACCAGGCTGTAATGCCGGAGATCAAACTTGAGGATCCCAAAACTTTACCGAAAGAAAAAATTTTCTATGTAGCCATGAATACCAATGAAGAAGAATTTCGTAAGAAACTGGAGGATCTAGGATGGAAACTCACCTATGTAGATACGTTTGATGATAATGAAGAAGCTGAGCCTTCTAAAAATCATACGGAAAGAAAAATACATTATGTATACAAGGTAGTTCAATAATAAAAAAAGCGCTGAAAATTTCAGCGCTTTTTTTATTATTTCTTAGAAAAAATTTCTTTTGTATTTAAAGGATTATACACTATTAAAAACATAATCAATGCAAAAGCATATTCCCAGATTTCCCATTTTCTGGAATGACTGATTGGAATTAAAATCAAAGCTGTTGCGATCAGGAATATAACAATATGTACAGGCCTTGCTACGGAGATTCCAAATGTATCTATTAATTTCTTCATTTTCTCCGACTTATTCCAAATAACCGGTAAAACAAGGAAATAAATTCCAAAACAAATAGACATCAGATTAGAGAAGATAAGTTTATTAAGTTTAACATCTCCTACTACCATATTGTGCAGATTGGTTTCCTGCTGAGCATTATTTTCAAGGAAAAACTCTGAAGATTGTACATGAAATATTCTCTGTCCCCAGGAAATCTCCTCTCCTCCTCCGAAAAACATTCCAAGTGCCATGAACAAAACACCTACTTTCCACCAAATCCCGTAATATTTTTGGTATTTAATAAATTTAAATAGTAGTGTAAACGATGTGAAAAACAGAAATGCAGAGGTAAGATTTTCATAAAATCCGTCTTCCTGCACCAATTTATCAAAGTAAGAAGAATCTGTAAAATAAACACCTATAGCATAAATAACTGTAATTAAAAGAATTACAGAAATAATCTTTTCAAACAAGCTTAAATTTTTCATAAAGCAAATATAAGTAATCCTGATATTTAATTTCTATTTCTTTAATTTTGCTCTTATGAATTTTATTAAAAATAATCTGGCCAATATTTTAACCCTCGGAAATTTATTTTCAGGATGTGTAGGCGCAGTACATCTTATTCTGGGAGATTATCATATCACCGCTATATGCATTGTCATTTCATTGGTTCTTGACTTTTTTGATGGATTCGTTGCAAGAGCTTTGAAATCCAATTCCAATCTGGGGGTTCAGCTGGACTCTCTTGCCGATATGGTAAGCTTTGGATTTATTCCGGGATTAACACTATTTGTGGCACTTGCTCAGAATTCTCCGCAAGCCATTCCCTGGCATGCCTATCTGGGATTTTTGGTTACTGTTTTTTCCTGTTTGAGACTGGCTATATTTAATCTCGATGAAGATCAGAAGTACTACTTTAAAGGATTAAATACTCCTTCCAATACAATCCTGCTATTTGGTCTTTACTATGCATTCAGGGAAACACAGAAATTCGACTTCATATTTAATAACACTTATATTTTATTGGGTGTTACCCTGCTTTGTTCATGGCTGTTGGTAAGCCCTATCAAAATGATTGCGATGAAATTCAAATCCATGAAGCTGCAGGATAATTATCCTAAACTTGCTTTGCTGATAGGATCCTTGCTTATTCTAATCTTATTAGGAATTGCCGGAATTCCGGTGGTTATTATTTATTATATGATCATATCAATCTTTTTTCAGAAACAACTTAATTAAGGGTGTGGTATAAGTTCTAGGTTATTAGTAACTTTCAAACTGACTTATCATTCCATTATTCACCATTTATATTTTAAGAAATGAATTTAAAATTACATAAACCTCTTTGTATTTTTGATTTAGAAACAACGGGAACCAATATCGGGAAAGACCGTGTGGTTGAAATCTGCATTTTAAAGGTAAATCCTGATGCATCAAGAGAGAGTAAAACATGGCGTGTCAATCCTGAAATGCCGATTCCATTAGAGTCCAGCCAGATCCATGGAATTTATGATGAAGATGTAAAAGATGCCCCTACATTCAGGGAAATAGCTTCTAAAATAATGGAAATGATCTCGGGAACAGATTTAGGAGGATTCAATTCCAACCGATTTGACGTTCCTCTTTTGGCAGAGGAATTGTTACGAGCTGGTGTTGATTTTGATTTGAGTAAATTTAAGCTGGTAGACGCCCAAACTATATTCCATAAAAAAGAGCCTAGAAATTTAGGTGCCGCTTATCAGTTTTATTGTGGAAAGATCCTTGAAAATGCCCATTCAGCTGAGGCTGATGTAATGGCAACTTTTGAGGTTTTAGATGCCCAGGTTGGAAAATATGAGGATGTTCCGAATGAAATTGCGGCTTTAAGTGAGTTTACATTTCATAATAAAAATGCGGATTTGGCAGGCTTCATAGGTTATAATGAAAAAATGGAAGAAGTCTTTAATTTCGGAAAATACAAAGGCCAATGTGTTAAAGTTATTTTCCAGAAGGACATCGGATATTTCGGATGGCTGCAAAATGCTGATTTTCCACTTTATACCAAGAAGGTTTTTACTAAAATTCAACTTTCAAGCAAGTTTTAAAAATGTCTGATCTGATCCGCATAAAATACTATGAAAATGCTATAGAAGCTAACAGGGATAAACAGATTCTTGAAGAAAGCGGTATACAGAGTTTTATAGCAAATGAACAACTCATTCAATCGGATTGGCTGCTGTCCCAAGCTGTAGGAGGAATACAGCTTCAGGTATTCGAAGAAGAGGTGGAGAAGGCAAAACAGATTCTGGAAGATTACAAAGAGAACGAAGAGTATTCATTGGAAGTGGAGCATACTATTCCCAATCCTGAATTTGATTTTACCTGTCCTCGATGTGGCTCCAATCATATTTATCAGGATGAAAAACCCGGAGGAGTCTTTGGAGTAAGCTGGTTATTTTTAGGATTTCCGGTAAAAATTCCGGGAAATCTTTATCATTGCTATTATTGTGGTAATGAATTTAAACATTAATTATTAAGAAAAAATCATGAAAATTATCTGTATAGGAAGAAACTATAGTGAACATGCGAAAGAATTGGGAAATGAAATTCCGGAGAAACCTGTTATTTTCATAAAACCGGATACCGCTATACTGAAGGGAAATGATTTTTACCTTCCTGAATTTTCGAATGATATCCACTATGAGCTGGAAGTTGTCATCAAGATTTCAAAAGGGGGAAAATACATTCAGAAAGAAAATGCCCATAAGCATTATGAAGAGATCGGTCTGGGAATAGATTTTACGGCAAGAGATCTTCAAAGCGAATTAAAATCCAAAGGTCTTCCATGGGAACTTGCAAAAGGCTTTGACGGTTCAGCTGCAGTAAGCCCTTTCTTCAAAAAGGAAAACTACAATCTTGAATCTTTACAGTTTTCATTACTGAAAGCAAAAGAAAAGGTACAGGATGGTAATACAAAAGACATGATATTTACCCATGATGATATCATTGCTTTCGTATCTCAGTATTTCACTTTAAGAGTGGGTGATCTTATATTTACCGGCACTCCTAAGGGTGTAGGAAGGGTACAGGAAAATGATATTCTGGAAGCCTTTCTGGAGAATGAAAAAGTGTTGAACATAAGAATATTATAGAATATCACCTCTATTCATTGCTGTTTCCGGTATTTTTTACTATCTTTAATAAACAAAATTTAATGTTATGGTAAATATTGTATTACCCATAGATTTTGGGGATAAAACAGAACAGCTCGTAGATGGTGCTGTAAAATTCGCCAAAGAAGTAAACGGAAAAATCCATTTAATCCATGTGGCTCCTTCCGACATAGGGTTTGCTATCGGAGATATGGGATTTCAGTATTTTCCCGAAGTGGAACAAAACGAAATCCGGGAAGAACTTGTACAGCTTAATAAGATCGAGCAAAGAGTTCTGGCTCAGGATGTGGATTGTGAGCACTATCTAAAACAAGGAATTGCTAAAGATATTATTCTGGAATATGCCAAAGCTAAAGAGGCCAATTATATTGTAATGGGATCCCATGGAAGAAGTGGCTTTTATGATGTATTTGTAGGAAGCTTAACGAAAGGACTAACCAAAAATTCTCCTATTCCGGTATTGGTAGTTCCTATTCATGATAATTAGAAATTAAATTTCAATCGTTAATATAAAAAAACCGATCAAATTTAAATTTGATCGGTTTTTTACTATATAACCAATTAATTAACCTTCTTTTTTATAAATTTTAGGATCATAATAAGGGTTCTTTCCTTCTGTCGGGGAATAGTATTCTTTATCTTTATTTCCTCCTAAGGTTGATACCAGAACATAGCACCAATAAATAAATAATACACAGCAAACGGTAAACAGAACCCAATTCAGCACATTCCCTAGTGCATCATAAAATCCGAAAGACCATTTAAAAACTTTGCTTAAGAATAACCAGAAAGACGTCATTATTTTCCTTTTTTAAATTAACTTTGTACAAATTTAAAAAAAATGTTTAAATTACTCTCAAA
>NZ_JALAHD010000027.1 GCF_022712095.1 Chryseobacterium sp.
ACGATTACAACAAATGTTTTTCCATTAAAGAAAATTCCTATAATTTACTTGCATACAGCGTTAAATATGAGAGAAAGAATGTATTTAATTATTTACTCAACAACAATGCTGATGTTAACCAAATCTGTGACAACCAATCCCCTTTGATGGTAGCTGGCAGATATGGCAAAACGGATATGGCAAAAACATTACTTAAAAAGGGAGCCAATAAAAATCTAAAAAATGAAAGAGGAGAGACAGCAAAAGATTTTGCAGCCAAGTATGAAAATCCAGCCGTTGCAGAAATTTTGAAATAAAAACTTCTCAAAAAATATAATTAAACTTCCTTTCGGAAGTTTTTTTATTTTCCAAACCTGTAAAAACCCTTATCTTTGCACCCGTAATTCAAAGTTCAAAAAATCAATTATTTGATACTGGAACTTTAAACATTGAACTTTAAACCAAACTATTATGTTTCGATCACACACAAACGGAGAATTATCTCTTCAACATCTAAATGAAGAAGTTACACTTTCAGGATGGGTACAGACTATCCGTGACAAAGGATTTATGATTTGGATAGATCTTCGAGATCGTTATGGCATAACCCAATTGGTTTTTGATCAGGAACGCTCTTCAGCTCAATTGATAGAGGAAGCTAAAAAACTGGGGCGTGAATTTGTTATTCAGGTAACCGGAAAAGTAATTGAAAGAGTAAGTAAAAACCCTAATATTCCTACGGGAGAAATTGAGATTTTAGTTGAAAAACTCACTATTCTTAATGATTCTCAATTGCCGCCTTTTACTATTGAGGATGAAACAGACGGTGGCGAAGAATTAAGAATGAAATACCGTTATCTGGATATCAGAAGAAATCCGGTAAAAGAAAAACTGATCTTCCGTCATAAAATGGCTCAGAAAGTAAGAAATTATCTGTCTGATCAGGGATTTATAGAGGTAGAAACCCCTGTTTTGATCAAATCTACTCCGGAAGGAGCCAGAGACTTCGTTGTGCCAAGCAGAATGAATCCGGGACAGTTTTATGCTCTTCCGCAATCACCACAAACCTTTAAACAGCTTTTAATGGTCGGTGGAATGGATAAATATTTCCAGATCGTAAAATGTTTCCGTGATGAGGATTTAAGAGCAGACAGACAGCCTGAGTTTACACAGATCGACTGCGAAATGGCTTTCGTGGAACAGGAAGATGTCATGAATGTTTTTGAAGGAATGACCAAGACTTTATTAAAAGATATTACAGGCCAGGAATTCGGAGATTTTCCGAGAATGACTTTTGCAGATGCCATGAGAAAATACGGAAATGACAAACCGGATATCCGTTTCGGAATGGAGTTCGTAGAATTGAATGACTTGGTAAAAGGAAAAGATTTCAAAATATTTGATGAAGCTGAATTGGTAGTAGGAATTAATGTTGAAGGATGTGCCGAATACACCAGAAAGCAGATCGATGAATTAGTGGATTGGGTAAAACGTCCACAAATCGGTGCTTCAGGAATGGTTTGGGTTAAATTCCAGAACGATGGGGTAAAAACATCTTCCGTGAATAAATTCTATAATGAAGAAGATTTAGCCAAAATCATCGAAAAATTCGGTGCTAAGGAAGGAGATTTAATGCTGATCCTTTCAGGAAATGAAAATAAGGTAAGAGCTCAGCTTTCAGCTTTAAGAATGGAACTTGGAAACCGTTTGGGATTAAGAAAAGGAAACGAATTTGCTCCTCTTTGGGTCGTTGATTTCCCATTATTGGAATTTGATGAAGAAACTCAGAGATACCACGCTATGCACCACCCTTTCACCTCTCCAAAACCTGAAGATATTCATTTATTAGAAACAGATCCTGGAAAAGCAAGAGCAAATGCCTACGATATGGTTCTTAACGGAAACGAAATCGGAGGAGGTTCTATCAGAATCTTCGACAGAGATCTTCAATCTAAAATGTTTGATTTATTAGGATTTTCTAAAGAAGAAGCTGAAGCTCAGTTCGGTTTTTTAATGAATGCATTTAAATACGGGGCACCTCCTCATGGTGGTTTAGCTTTCGGATTTGACCGTTTGGTGGCTATCCTCGACGGAAATGAAGTGATCAGGGATTATATTGCATTTCCTAAAAATAATTCAGGCCGGGATGTAATGATAGATGCTCCCGCTCCTATTGCTAATGAGCAGCTGGATGAACTGGAATTAAAATTGAATTTAAAATCATAAATGTAAAGCGGGGAAATTTCTCCGCTTTTTTATTATATATCATTTATCACCAATGAAAATCGCAGCTGCTCAAATCAAACCTATAAAAGGAAATATTAAACAGAACATCGAAAATCATAAAAAGCTTATTGATATAGCTATTACCAGGAATGTGGATGTTATTATATTCCCTGAACTATCTATTACAGGCTATGAGCCTGATCTTGCAGAAGAATTATCTATTCATTATGAAGACCCTATACTTAATGATTTCCAAACGATAGCAGATAGAAACAATATTTCAATTGGAGTAGGAATGCCCACAAGAATTGATGATCAATTGATGATCAGCTGTATTATATTTCAGCCCAATAGAAAGAGAGACATTTATTCTAAACAGCATCTATTCCCAACTGAAGTCGATATTTTCACAAAAGGAGAACAATTTTATCAGCTTGAGGTACTACAAAATATAATTTCCATAGCTATATGCTATGATTTATCAGACCCTTTACATTCTGAACATGCTTTCCGGAATAACTCTCAAATTTATTTTGCCAGTGTTTTAAATTCCGTACAAGGAATAGATAATGACCTTTATAAGCTTTCCCATATTGGAAAGAAATACAATATGCATGTAATGATGGCTAATTTTATTGGAGAATCAGGGGGTTACACATGTGCTGGTCAGACATCGGTGTGGAATAACGAAGGAAAACCACTCGGACAGCTAAACAATACCCGGGAAGGTATTTTGATTTTAAATACTGAAAATAATCAAATCGAAAAATGTTATAACGAAAGAGTATCAATTGATGATTAAAATACTCGTAATGTTATAAATACATATTCAACGGCACAATCATTGCACGATCTTATGTAAAACGTAAGACTATGAAAGCAATTTGGAACGGTGCCATTGGCTTTGGGTTAGTCAATATCCCTGTCAAAATTTACTCAGCAACCGAAACCAGTAAACTGGATTTAGACATGCTTGACCGATCTGACTTTTCTAATATTAAATTCAAAAGGGTCAACGAAAATACAGGTAAAGAAGTAAAATGGGAAAACATTGTGAAAGGTTATCTCATGGACGACAAATATATTATTCTGGAAGATGAAGATTATGAAGCTGCAAGCCCTGAAAAATCAAAAATACTCTCCATAGATCAATTTGTAAAAGAGATTGAAGTGGACAGTATATATTTTGAAAACCCTTACTATCTAGAACCTCAGAAAAACGGAGAAAATGCCTACCGGCTTTTAATAAAAGCTTTGGAGCAGACTAAAATGGTGGGAATCGGGACTTTTGTTCTCCGTGAAAGTGAAGCTATCGGAATGATCCGTCCTTATAATGATGATATTCTGGTGTTGAACCGATTAAGATTTGATCAGGAAATAAGAGATTATAAAGACCTTAAAATTCCGGCTAAAAAAGCTCCAAAACCGGCAGAACTTAAAATGGCAGTAAGTCTTATAGAACAGCTTTCACAAGAATTTGACCCAGCTATGTACAAAGATACTTATTCGGAATCTTTACTTAAGATCATCAAGCAGAAAGCAAAGGGTAAAAATGTAAAAGCTAAAACGGCAGAACCCGTAAAAGAAGGCAAAGTGATTGATCTCATGGCTCAATTAAAAGCCAGTTTACAAAATTCCAAATCTAAAACCGCATCGTAATGGCTCTTAAAGATTATCAGAATAAAAGGAAGTTCAATGAAACAAGTGAACCTAAAGGGAAAACAAAGAAAAGCAAAGATCAGTTGATTTTTGTAGTACAGAGGCATGCCGCTTCTCACCTGCACTATGATTTTCGGTTAGAAATGGAAGGTGTTCTGAAAAGCTGGGCCATTCCAAAAGGACCTTCATTAAATCCTAAAGATAAACGCTTAGCCATGATGGTAGAAGACCACCCCTATGATTATAAAGATTTTGAAGGAAATATTCCGGAAGGAAATTATGGAGCAGGGCAGGTAGAAGTCTGGGACAGTGGGACCTATGAACCACTGGATGAAACGAGTCCAATTTCTGATGAAAAAGAACTATTAAAGGAATTAAGAGCAGGATCATTAAAATTCATTCTACAGGGCAAAAAACTGAAAGGGGAATTTGCTTTAGTTAAAATGAAAAATACTGAAGATAATGCATGGCTTTTGATCAAGCACAAAGATGATTTTGCCTTGGATTCTTATGATGCAGAAGAGAATACTTCACCAAAATCTTTAGTAACGAAATTCTTAGAGGAAAAAAAAAGCCTAAAAAACAGCAAAAAGAAATCATAACTTCTGAAGCTAAATCCCTATTCCGAAAATTTAATTCTTTAACCCGGGAGAAAAAGCTGAAGGATTTCATTAAACCAATGCTGGCTAAATCATTTGAAAAAGCATTTGATAATAAAGACTGGATTTTCGAAATCAAATGGGATGGTTACAGAGCTATCGCTGATCTCAGTAAAAATGAACCACTATTCTATTCCCGTAACGGAATTTCCTTTTTATCTAAATTTGAAAGAGTAGTCATAGATTTGGAGCGACAGAAACACAAGGTGATTCTGGACGGAGAAATCGTAGCCTATGATAATCAGGGAAAACCTAATTTTCAGTTATTGCAACAAATAGGAAATCATCCTAATCTGACTCTCACCTATCAGGTGTTTGACCTTCTTTGGCTGAACGGACATTCTACTGAAAATCTTTCTCTTCTACAAAGAAAGGAGCTTTTGAAAGAAGCATTAACGGAAACTGATATCATTAAATATTGTGATCATATTCCTGAGAAAGGCATCACTTTTTTTGAGCAGATGAAAAAAATGAAACTGGAGGGCATGATCGCCAAAAAAGCAGATAGCTTATATATCGAAGGTCTCCGGACCAACGAATGGCTCAAAATAAAATTTACCAACACAGAAGAAACCATCATCTGCGGTTTTACGGAACCCCAAGGTTCGCGAGAAGGATTCGGAGCGCTGATTCTAGGAAAATATATCAAGGGAAAGCTGACCTATTGCGGACATACAGGAACAGGATTTAATAATGAATCTTTACAACAGATTCATCAACGGCTGAAGAAACTGATCATAAAAACCTCTCCTTTTGAAAAAATTCCCAAAACCAATATGCCTGTAACATGGGTAGAACCTGAATTAGTCTCCGAAATTAAATATTCCGAAATTACCAAAGACGGAATTTTCCGCCACCCAGTTTTTGTAGCCCTCAGGGAAGATAAAGAACCGAAAGATATTACTAACAATCCACCAAAATCAACAAACATGAAAGCTCAAAAAGAAACTTCTGAAAATGAAAAGAAAATCACTCTGAATAAACATCAGATCATACTCACAAACCAGAACAAAATTTATTTTCCAAAAGATGGTATTACGAAAGGAGATGTTATTGAATATTATCAATCTATATCAGATTATATCCTGCCTTATCTTAAAAACCGCCCTTTATCACTCAACCGTTTTCCCAATGGGATTGAGAAACAGAACTTTTATCAGAAAGATGCCGGTGACCATATCCCTGAATGGATAAAAACCACTGAGGTATACTCTGAATCCAACGATAAAAATATCGATTATATATATTGTAACAATAAGGCTACTTTAGCTTACCTTAACAATTTAGGCTGTATTGACATGAATCCATGGAACAGCTCACTGCCAGACCTGGAACACCCCGACTACCTTGTTCTTGATCTGGATCCTTCCAAGAAAAATACGTTTGATGATGTTATTGATACAGCTCTTCAAGTCAACGAAGTTTTAAATTTAAATAAAGTAAACGGGTATTGTAAGACTTCAGGAAGTACGGGAATCCATATCTATATTCCCATGGGAGGAAAATATGATTTTGACCAGGTAAAAGATTTCGCCCATATACTCATGAAAAAGGTTAATGAAAAACTCCCTAAAATAACCACTCTGGAAAGGAGCTTACAGAAAAGAGATGATAAAAAAGTATATCTCGATTATCTTCAAAACCGGACAGGACAAACTTTAGCCAGCATTTACAGCCTACGCCCCAAACAAGGAGCCTCTGTTTCCATGCCGTTAGAATGGGAAGAATTGAAAAAAGGACTTAAACCTACTGATTTTAACATTCATAATGCATTGGATAGAATTAAAAAGAAAGGAGATATTTTCAAACCCATCTTAGGAAAAGGGGTTGATATAATGAAAGCTCTAGAATTATTGCAAAAAGAATAATTATTATAAATTTTGTAAAATCATAATCACATCCTGACAAGTATTATCAGCAAAAAAGCCGAATATTTAAATCCAGCTTTTCATGCGATGAAATGTTTCAATCTACTTATTATGAATATATACATCCTGCTGTGGAAAAGGAATCTCAATTCCGGCTTCATCCAAAGCAGTTTTACAATCAATGATCAATTGCTCGTTCATCCCCCAGAATTTATCTGTAGAAGTTGCTACTCTTACGGAAAGTGTAACAGCACTGTCAGCAAGTTCTGTAACTACAATCTGTGGTTCAGGATCCTGATAAGCATCTTTATTATTCTTAGCTACTTCCAGTAAGATTTCCTTTGCCTGTTTTAAATCAGTGCTGTAGGAAACTCCTATATCGAACCATGTCTTGCGCATTCCCAACTGAGTATAATTGGTAATGCTTTTATTGGAAATTTCTCCGTTAGGAATTACAATCAACTGATTCTGAGGCGTAATCAGCCTTGTATGGAAAACATCTATTTCCTGTACCGTTCCTGCAATATCCGAACTGGTGGAAATATAGTCTCCAATCTTGAAAGGTTTCAATAGCAAAATAAGGATCCCGCCTGCAAAATTGGTTAGTGAGCCCTGTAATGCAAGTCCCACTGCCAGTCCGGCAGCACCGATCATCGCTACAAATGCTGAAGTCTGCACTCCCAGCTGTGTTACTACAACAATAAAAAGAAGAATATTAAGTCCCCAATTGATAAGATTTAAAAGAAACTGCTGCAAAGAAGCTTCCATATTTCTTTTCTGAAAGCCTTTTTTAACTAATTTCTTAATTAATCTGATTATCCACGCTCCTATTAAGTAAATCAAGATAGCCGAAACTACCGCCGTGATTACCCGTGGAGCCAATGATACAGCAGAAGATATAAAACCTTCCCAATGCTGTTGAACGCTGTCTAATTTTAAATCATCCATATGTTTTATTTATTTTGATCCGAATATCTTCCTCTATAATTAAATCTTCAAGTTAACTATACAGAAAAATTTAAATGCAAAAATAACAAAATGATAATTAAATAAACAATAAGCAATATTTCAATTAATTAAAAGAGATCAAAAAAGACAATAAATAGAAAACTCTGACGAAATCTCGCAACAACAGAATTAAGGAAGCTTAGCAGCCAATCCTTCAGGCAGAAGTCTTAGAATATGATAGATGATTTTCCATTTGAAACTTGGAACAATTATAAAACCCTTTCCAGCATTGACTATAAATTTAGCCACATAATCAGGTTCCATGATCAAGGATTCATTAAGCTGCAAGCCTTCATTAATTTTAGTCCTGATATAGCCAATTACCAAAGCTGTCACTACAATTTTCCTGGAAGACAGCTCCTGCCGTAATCCTGCCAGATATTGTGTAAAAGCTGCTTTTGTACTTCCATAAACAAAATTGCTTTTCCTTCCTCTCACTCCCGAAAGAGAAGACAGTCCGATAATCCGTTCCAGGTTCTTATTAGCTTCATCCATCGCGATAATATTGAGAATGGAAACAGCTCCCATATAATTCACCTTCATCATCTGCTGGGTTCCTTTAAAGTCTCTCAACGCTTTTTCATTATCTACTAAAAAACCTGCCGCATATACTACAATATGAGGTTTTACCGGAAGTTCATCATAAAATTTCTGGTGCGAATCAAAATCCACAGCATCAAAAGAAAGAATATTCACTTTCGAATCCAAATGATGATTCGTCACAAAATATTCCAGTGATTTTGTATCCCGGGAAGCCGCAATTACAAAATATCCCTTTTCCGTATATTGTTTTATGCAATGTTTGGCAACATCTGAATTTGCTCCCAGAATAAGAACTGTTTTGTTGGTATTTTGATTCATACGGCAAAGATATTTCATTCCCTTTATTATATCAAATTTCAGAATTTTGTCGCCTTATTTTTGTTCACTAACTTTGCATAATTTAATAAAAAGAAAAAATGAACCTTACTTCACGAATTGCCGATTTCGACTTTAAAAATCCTTTAATGAACGCTTCAGGTGTTTGGTGTGATGATGCGGAAAGACTTGATGAAATGGTACAGTCCCCTTCCGGAAGCTTTGTTACCAAAAGTGCCACTCCCAGCCTGAGAGAAGGAAACCCAAGCCCAAGATATTTTGAAGTTCCTCTGGGAACAATCAATTCAATGGGACTTCCTAATTTAGGTTTTGAGTTTTATCTGGATTATTCTATTAAATTTCAGAATGAAAATCCGGGACAGGTTAACTTTCTTTCCATTGCTGGAATGACTTTGGAAGAAAATCTTGAAATGTTGCAGAAAATCAATGACTCAGAATTTAAAGGAATCACTGAACTTAACCTTTCCTGCCCGAATGTTCCGGGAAAACCACAGGTAGGATATGATTTTGAAAGAACAAAAGAGGTTTTAACGAAAGCTTTTGAATTTTTCAAAAAACCTATCGGCGTAAAACTTCCTCCTTATTTTGATATTGCACACTTTGATGAAATGGCAGCGATCCTGAATCAGTTTCCTTTACAATACGTGAATTGTATCAACTCTATCGGAAACGGTCTTTATATCGATGTGGATAAAGAAGAAGTGGTTCTAAAACCTAAAGACGGATTTGGAGGAATTGGAGGCGCCTATGTAAAACCAACAGCTTTAGCCAATGTAAGGGCATTCTATACAAGACTTAATAAAAGTATCGCAGTTATCGGTTGTGGAGGAGTAGAAAACGGAAAAGACGTATTCGAACATTTATTATGCGGAGCCCAGATGGTTCAGGTAGGAAGCCAGCTTGCGAAAGAGGGAACCGGTATTTTCGAAAGACTTCTTAAAGAACTGGAAGAAGTGATGAAGGAAAAAGGATATGAAAGTATTGAAGATTTCAGAGGTAAATTAAAAAGTATATAAAACAAGAAAGGTGACCATATGGTCACCTTTTTATTTTAAAGTACTGAGCAGAAACTATTTCTTTTCAGTTTCTTCTATTTCTTTTTTCTCAGCAGCTGGCTTTTCATCCTTTTTAACTGCTTTTTCTCCAAAACGCGCTTCAGTAAATTCTCTCGAAACAGCAGCTTTTTCGAATTTTAATTTTCCGGATAATGTTTCAATTACGAAACCATCTTCCTGAATCTGTGCAATTCTACCGTGTAAACCTGAAGTCAGGACTACTCTGCTCCCTACTTTCAGTGTTTCCTGAAAGTTTTTCTCCTGCTTTTGTTTTTTCATTTGTGGTCTTATCATTAAGAAATAAAATCCCACAAACATTACTCCCATCATGATAAGCATCATGGAGCTCCCTCCTTCTTGTTGTGCCTGTAAAAAAATTGTCAGCATATTGTATTATTATGGTTGAATATTCGCTGTGAATGTTAATTTAACTGGAGCTTTGTCCACATTTGCATATACATCAGCATATTTCTGAACATTTCCATCAAAATTAGTAGAATCGAAATGTAATGTAATTTTTCCTGTTTTTCCTGGTAAAATAGGATCTTTTGTGAAATCTGGAGCTGTACAGCCGCACCCTGGCTTAACCTCAGAAATAATTAAAGGATTAGTTCCTGTATTGGTTACTTCATAGACGTGTTCTACTTTATCTCCTTTTTTAATATTTCCAAAATCAAAATTACTTTCAGATAACGCAAGTGTAGTGGATGGCTGGTTAGAGGCAACGGCAGCATCTGCTCCCACAACTCCTGAATCTCCAGCAATTACTCCATGTTGTTCAGGTGAAATTGCAGCAGAATCTGTTTCTGTATATGGAGTTGCTGCATCTTTATTTTCTTTTTTACAAGAAACTAAGCCAAAGCCTATAATAGACAACGCTATAATTGATAATGTCTTTTTCATGCTATATTCTATTTTTATCTTTACAATATTTATCTAAAATTCCATTAATAAAAATATTTGATCTTTCGGTTGCAAATACTTTTGAAATTTCTATATATTCATTAATAATTACTCTTGAAGGGGTAAAAGGAAAATTATCCAATTCACTGATCGCTGTAATCAAAATTACTTTATCCATTAACGAAACTCTTTCCAGATCCCAGTTTTCTAATCTTTCTCCGAGTTTCTTTTCATTGTTTTCCCAGTTATTTAAGGTATCTCTCAACAGCTTGCTCGCAAATGTTTTATCATCCTCATCCTTGATCATCTTAATTAATGTTCTGCTTTCCACATCTTCTTTCATAAATCCTATGGTTTTCTGTACCATTGAATTGGAAATATGAATATCATCGGACCAGGTCAATTCTTTATCTTCAATATAATCAAGGAAATCTTCATTCTCGGCTACATATCTCAAAAATAGCTTTCCTATAAATTTCTGATCATCTTCAAAAGAATATTTTTCCTCCTTCATAAAATCCTGATAACGTTTTCCCGCTGTCATTCGCTGGAAGGTCTTCACTAACAAATCATCGTGTAAATCCCATTTAAGCTCTTTATGCTGTCCTGTAAAAAATAATCTTTCGGGATTTTCTTCAATCTTGATTAAGACCTGATTATTAATGAATTTTTGATTGGGATTGATTTCGGCATCAGTTTTGAAAAATTTCTTCTTACCAATCTCTATTTGGTGCTCTGCAAGATCTTTTAAAGCTACTAAAAAGTTGAGCTGATAAATATAGAGATGATAGATTTTCTCTATTCCAGAGAACATATTTTTCTCTAAAACATCAAATTTAATAGGATTTTGGTAGTATGAATATGCACTTTCTACCACTTTTTCACGGATTTGTCTTCTTCCTAACATTCAAAGAGCTTTTTTATGATGGCAAAGATAAACAAAATTTAGAATTTATCCCATTCTGAGTCTTAGGGTATTTTTGTAATTTTGTAAAAGTTTATGAAAGCTTTAAAAACTCTAAACCCTTATTTTTGGAAACACAAAATATTATTGTGTTGGGGGGTATTATTTATAATTGCCAGTAATTTTTTCAATATTTATAAGGTACAGTTTGTAGGAAAATCGGTAGATGAGCTCACAAAAGGAGGAAGTCTGGGGTTTAACAGACAGGTACTGATATACGTTGCTATTATCGTGGGCTGCTCACTTCTTACTGGCTTTTTTACATTTATGATGAGACAGACCATCATTGTAGCCTCAAGAAGAATCGAATATGAACTCAAAAATAAAATCTATCGTCATTATCAGGATTTATCATTAACGGATTATAAGCAAACTACAATCGGAGATTTAATGAACCGGTTAAGTGAAGATGTTGTAGCCGTAAGAATGTATCTAGGACCTGGTGTCATGTATGTTGCCAATTTATTAGTACTGTTAATCATTACCAGTGTCTACATGATCAAAACAGATGCTGCTATGACTTTCTGGACCCTATTACCGCTTCCTATTTTATCTTATATTATTTATAAGGTAAGCTCTATCATCAATAAAAAGTCTAAGATCATGCAGAAAAGCCAGTCTGCTATTTCAACTTTTGTACAGGATAGCTTTTCAGGGATCAGAGTCGTCAAATTCTTTGCTAAAGAAAAATACATAGAAAAGAATTACGATATAAAAATTACAGACTATCAGGATAAAGCTCTTGATCTGGCCAAAACGGAAGCTTATTTTTTCACCATCATTTTATTTGTAATAGGGCTTCTTAATGTTGCTGTTATATTTATCGGAGGACAAAAATATATTGCCGGAGAACTTAGTGTAGGTAAAATTGCAGATTTCTTTATGTATATTAACATTCTGATCTGGCCTTTCTCTATGGTAGGATGGGTAACCTCCGTGAATCAGAGAGCGGAAGCCTCTATGCAAAGGATCAATGAATTTTTAGATAAAAAATCAGAAATTGTTAACACCAACTTTAACAATTATCCGATTAAAGGAGATATAGAATTCCGAAATGTATCATATGTATATCCTAATACAGGAATCAAGGCACTCGAAAATTTAAGCTTTAAAATTGAAGCAGGCAAGTCTTTGGCTATTATGGGAAAAACCGGAAGCGGGAAATCAACTATCGCTTTATTACTTTGCAGGCTGATAGATCCAACTGAAGGGGAAATTCTCATTGACGGTAAAAATCTTAAAGAGCATAATCTAGTCAACTATAGAAATTTCATAGGATACATTCCTCAGGAAAGTTATTTATTCTCCGATACTATTGAAAATAATATAGGATTCGCCATTGATCATCCTTCCCATGAAAAAGTAGTGGAATACGCTCAGATTGCAGATGTTCATAAGAATATTATAGATTTTAAAGAGCAGTACAAAACTACAGTTGGAGAGCGAGGAGTGATGCTTTCGGGAGGGCAAAAACAAAGGATATGTATAGCCCGAGCCTTAATTAAGGATCCAAATATCATTATTTTTGATGATTCTTTATCTGCACTAGATACAGAAACCGAACAAAATATTCTTAATAATATTGAACTAAAAATCAAGAATGCCACATCCATAATTATCACTCACAGAGAGTCTAGCGCCCAAAAAGCAGATATGATTATCAATCTGAGCGAAATTAGCGATTCTGTAACCGCTTAGCCTCTTTGTTTAGAATTGTTAAATAAATCATAAAAAAAATTTTGTGATTAAAAGAAAACTTTTATATTTGTTCTTAACAAGATTAAAAAATATCTAACAATGAGTGAATACAAGGAACGCCATGAAAATGAAATTTTCACGAAGGTGTTAAAAGCAGGGAGAAGAACTTATTTCTTTGATGTGCGCGAGACGAAAGCAGGAGATTATTATCTTACGATTACCGAAAGCAAAAAGAATTTCGGAGAGAACGGAGAAGCTACATTTGAGAAACACAAAATTTATCTTTACAAAGAAGATTTTAAAAGCTTCCAGGAGATGTTTAATGAGTCCACAGATTTCATCATTAACGAAAAGGGTGAGGATGTAATTTCAGAAAAACATGATAAAGACTTCAAAAGCAGATCTTACACAATAGATTCCGACGACGAAGTTTAATCAAAGCATAATCTAAAAAACACCAAAGCATCTGAAAAAATGATGCTTTTTTTTTACTCCAAAGCTTAAGAATTCACTTATTATAATCATAAAGGTACCCTACCAACAGGGTATCTTTTTTAATGAAAATTTTTCCAGTATGATTTTTATACAAACTCTCTTTGGATCTGAGAAAGTATAGTTGATCCTGTATCTCGTTGTCTTTGGCTAATAATAAAACCTTAGATAAAACTTCGGTTGATTTTGGATCCTCGTCAGCAAAAGGCTTTTATTCTCATATTCAGTTTAACTTACCTATTTGTTACAAATAGGAACATTTTAGAAATCAAAATAGTATGGAAGACAATTTTAAAGATATTTTGTTGTCAAAAGCAGCAAGTAATTCAAAAAAATAAAATTTATGATCTTAATCATTTCTTCTTTTTATTTTCAAATATGAAGGTATCTTAGAATATTTTAAGACCTGGAAAACCTTAAAGTGATATAAAATAAAAAAGTACACTTTAAAAGTGTACTTTTTTTGGGTGAATGATGGGTCTCGAACCCACGACCTTCGGAACCACAATCCGACGCTCTAACCAACTGAGCTACAATCACCGTTTCGTGGGTGCAAATATAGAAAATTTATTTTATTTACAAAACAAATCCATCAAAATTTTTCATTGCAATGAGCTTTTCTGTCGTAAACCCCTCAGCATAAGTCACTCCTGAAAGTCTTCCCAGATCCTGAGCACGATATGTCAGGCTTTCATAAAAATCTTTTGTGGCAATAGGTGTTACCGGTTCATTCGATTCGGGATCATAAAATTGTGTTTTAAAAGCCATACAAGCTTCTATTTTAGTATTCAGATGTTCTGATATATCAATAACGAATTCAGGCTGAATATGCTTCCATTGAATATAATGGAAAATATGTTTAGGTCTCCATATCTCCTGATCTTCTCCATCCTTAACAGTTGCTATTTTTCTTAGTCCAGCTAAGAAACATGCATCTGAAACAAGTTTTGCTGCCTTGGCATGATCTGGATGTCTGTCATCTATCGCATTTGCCAAAACGATTTCCGGACGATATTTACGGACCATTTTAACAATTCTCAATTGGTACTCCTCTGAATTAACTAAGAAACCATCTTTCATACCTAAATTCTCACGGGCAGAAACTCCCAAAATTTTTGAAGATTCTGCCGCTTCTTCTTTTCTGGTTTCATCAGTTCCCCTTGTCCCCAGTTCTCCTCTGGTAAGATCTACAATAACACACTTTTTACCTTCTGAGACTAATTTAGCTATAGTTCCGCCACATCCCAGTTCTACATCATCAGGATGTGCTCCAAAAGCAAGAATATCTGTTTTCATACTTCAAAGATAGACATAAAACAAAAACTTCCCAAACCTATAGAATGGGAAGTTTTTATGTATATAATTTAAATCTTAAATTATTTGTTGATTTCGCTATTCAGTTTTACAGCGTCTTCATAAGTCGGATCTAACTGTACTGATTTAGCTACATATTCTTTAGCTTTAGCCGGATTGGAATCTTTTTCCATATAAGCTACTGCGAAATAAGCATATGCCAATGTTTGTTTGTTAGCTTCCATTTCTGCAGGTTTTACTGTGCTGATGAATTTCTCGTAAGATAATTTAGCAGCATCATTATTTCCTGACTGCTGGTAAGAATATCCCTGACTGTAATAAGCAGGCGCCCAGTCTGGAAGAAGATTAATCATTTTCTGCCATGTAAGGACTGCTCCGTTCCAGTTTTTAGCATCCTGATAAGCTGTAGCTAATTTAAACAAAGCATCCGTATCTTGCGGATTGGCTGCCGTCTGTTTTTTCAATGCTTCAATCTGAGGGTTGGTGGGTCCCGCATCAGCAGATGCCTGGGAAGCTCCTCCTCCTGAGATTTTAGCTAATTCCATATCCCATTTCAGAGTTTCATCTTTAGCCGCCTTAGCAATAGCGATTTTTTGCTGAGATTCAGACATTAAAGCGGATTTCTTAGCAGCATCAGTTTCAGTTTTAGCTAATCCTGCTGCAATTAGACCTTGTAAACCTTGGTCTGCAGGCTGCACTCTTGATTTATCTGCCTGAGAAACGAAAGTATCCATATTTTGTTTTGCTTCCGGATAATTCCCTTCTGCATATAACTGATAAGATCTCAATTTAAATTTAATAGGATCATCTACTTTATCAAAAACCTTATCTAAAGTTGTTTTAGAATTGGCATAATCTTCATTGGTAAAATACAGTTTGGAAATCTCTAACAGTGTATAAGGATCTTCATCCGCATACTTTGTATAGTTGATCAGATCCTGGGTAGCTTTAGCATTCTCCTGATATTTGATATCGTAAGCAGCTAAAGCTTTATAAGCAGGTGCATATGTAGCATCTACCGCAATTGCTTTGTCTATATTTTCTTTTGCTAATTTCCATTGTTGAGCGGCCATCCATAAAGTACCCATTCTTGTATAAACAGATGCTTTATTTTTAGCCAAAGGTAATGCTTTATCATAAGCTGTCATCGCATCACCTGGAATTCTCTTTAATCTGTAAGCATCACCTAATGTATAATAGTAATGAGCAGGTATTCCTTTTTTCTCTGCTCTTTCAATAGCTTTATTCAGAAATGGAATAGCAACATCCGGTGCATTATTATTTTCAAATAAAGTCAAAGCTTCGGCAGCTCTGAACAATACTTCTGCATCTTTCTCTTTAGAATCTGCTACAATCTTTTGGATTTCTGCAACAGCACTTTTATCTCCTTTTCCCAGTTTAACTGTAGCTAAACCTATTTTATTAAGAAAGCTTTTATTATCTGCAGCTAATCCTTTATTAAAGTTCTCTGTTGCTTTTGCAAAATCTGGTTCTCCTTGTCTTAAAAATGTATTTCCTAAATAAAAATAGTTTTCAGCAGTAGGAGCTGAAGAAATCAGCTGTGTAAAGTTGTTTTTTGCCTGAGCATACTTATCACTATCAATACTGTTGATTCCATCCTGTAGTGTTTGTGCATAAGCAAAGTTGGTAAAGAATACCACTGCTGCTCCAAAAGCAATTTTTTTCACATTCATAATCATTATATCTTTCATTTTAAATATTCTAAATTGAGATAATTACCCCACAATTTTCAGACCAAAATAAGGTATTTCTTCCTTTATAGAGTTTATTTTAATAATATTTAACGCATCTGAACTTCTCTTTTATACAAATTATAAGGCTGTAGACCTTCTTTCTGCACAATTAACTGTCCTAACTGAGTACATGAATAACGCACAAATCCACTGGCCAGATTAAAACCGGCTTCATTGGTGAGAAAATATAATATTCTGGTAAATGGATATTTCATTTCTCTCATTCCTTCAAAATCAGCAATATATAATTTACCGTTACTTTCTACCGGTAATATCTTAACCATTTCTCTTAATTTTTCAGCTTCTTTATCATAAGGGCGGCTGAAAGTATTAAGCGCTACTACACCTATTTTATCAGGATGCTGATTAAGCTGTTCGATAAGGTTTTGATTTCCGGAAATAATTGAAAATTTAAGATCTTTGGGTGATTCTTTAAATTTTTGGGCTACAAAATTTAAATTACTGGAATTGGTTCCATCAAAAATCAGGGGCTTATCTTCTGAATGTAATCCTTTTTTAATTTCATCCATAGATATGCTGTTTTTTGAAGAGGTTTTAGGTACAATAAATACCACCCCATCTGCCGCAAAGCGAGCAGGTTCAAATTTAAGTTCAACCTGTTTCTTATAAGTTTCAATCTCTTCAGGAGTCAGATCTCTGGACATTACAACAAGTTTAGCCTTATCATTTAATAAATCTACAAAGCCCAGGTCTTCTTTCTTTGTAACCACTTTAATCCGAGCCTCAGGATAATTAATCATATATCCTTCTGCTAAAGCTTCCGTAACGCTTTTAAAGGATTCATCCGTAAGTACAGTAAGCTCTCCTTTATAGTAAGAAGCACTATTATTTTCATTTTTCTTTGAACAACTTGAAATAAAGGCAAGAATAAAAACTAAAGCTAGTGTAAGACTATTCTTCATCTCGGGATGCTTTAATTTTAGCAATAGCTCTGAAAATTCTGAAAACACCGTAAGCCATCATGATCACTCCCAATACATAAGCTATTGTAGGATCCAGTGTTACAAAAAAGAATTTGTAAATAATAATTACAACTCCTAAAACGATATAGAAAAATCCGGTAATAAGTGATAACCAATTCATAAAAGCAAAAATACAAAAAAAATAAAAAGAGGAGAATGTACTCCTCTTTATTAATAATTATTTAAATAAATAATATTATTATTCAAAATTCATTGTTAAAGGTAACCTAAATCTATAACGTACAGACTGACCGTTAATTTTAGCAGGAGTCCATTTGTTTTTGATAGATTTAACCGTTCTGATTGCTTCTGAATTAAAGTCAGAATTAGAACCATTTGCTTTAACATCTGTAATACTTCCATCTCTTTCTACTACGAAAGTAATTTCAGTTTTTACAGTTCCTTCATCTCCACTCATTGCAGAACCATCGAAATTGCTCGCTACTTTATTTCTAAAGGCATTAATTCCTCCAGGGAATTCAGCAGTCTGCTCAACCTCGGTATAAACCTGAGTATCACTCACTTGCGGCTTAACCTCAGCAGTAGATGTTTTAGTTCCTGTTGAAGGCGGTGGCGGCGGCGGCGTATATGCCGGTGCCTTTACCCCTTCCTGAGCCACTAATCCTGTAGTTGTTTCCAACTGCTTAGATATGGGAGGTGGCGGAGTTTCAATTTTTGGAGCTTTTACAGGCTCCGGAACCACATTCTGGATCACCTCGATTTTTTCCTCTTCTTTTGGAGGTGGAGGTGGTGGAGGTGGTTCTTCTTCTTTAGGCTGCTCGATAATTTTATCTTCTTCAAGAATGTTTACCAAATCTGCTTTTACTTCTTGTTTAGGAGGAGCATTCAGATTTTTAATGGTAAGATATATAAAAGGAGATAAAGCTACTATTAAAAATATAGACGTTCCAATAAGGAAAGATTTTGTTAAAATCTTAGGATATTGATGTCTGATATCATAAGCACCATATTCTTTATTTCTATTTTCAAATACAATCTCATCTAAGCTAAGCTTCTGATTGTATACATTTTCATCTGCCATAGATCTATAATTTTATGGTTAAATTACTTTGTAACAGCAGGTGCTCCGGCTATTTTTCTTTCATAAATAGCTTTTTCCCAAGGCTTCACATCGGTTACACCGTATTGTTCGCTTTTAGTAATTGCCATTTCATCAAGAATATCTACAAAGTTTTTATATACCGCATCGTCAGTAGGCTTGATAATCACTGTAAACTTAGTTTTATCAGCTGCATTTGCTTTTGCTTGCTCAATCACTTTTCTGATTCCTTCTCTATCGAAAGTAGTTTCGTTAAGATTCTGATCCGTTAAAGATGTGTTATCTTGCTGGTGCCAGAAAATTCTATTGTTTTTACCTAATAATAACGAGATAGAATTAGAAAGTTTAATTTCTGTTGGAGGTGGTTTTTGCTTTTCATCTTTCGGTTTTGCCGGAAGACCCAAATCCATAACATTAGGTTTACTAAAGGTTGATGTAAACATGAAGAACATCAATAGTAAGAAGTTAAGGTCCACCATGGGTGTCATATCGACCCTTGGATTATTCTTTTTCGAACGGACTTTACCACCTTTACCACCTTTTTCCTGTACTTGTACTTCTGCCATTTCTTCTTGTTATTACTCGTTAGGTTTACCTTCTTGTGATGTAATCAGCCAAAATTTAAGAAAATCAATATCTCTTAAACCCTCAAATAAGCTTTTAACTTTAGGATATTCAGTAGTAACATCACCTTTGATTGCCAATTTGTAATCAGGGTTTACGCTTAAACTTTGCTGTACCCAGTCAATTAACTGTTTATTTGTACTGTCCATAGGAATACCTGTTGGACTTTTATAATTTTTCTGCTCATCTTCCGACATATCCAGATAGCTTTTCAGTTGACCCATTGGAACTCCAATAGCCTGAACTCTCTGAAATGCAGCTTTTTCGTTATTAGTAAAAGTTATCCCATACTTTTTTCCCATATTGTCTAAAAGGGCAAGTCTTTCTGATGCATTTTCAACAGGCTGGAAATAAAACTTTCCATCTGAAGTAGCATTAATAGTCATTAAACTAGCATCAGGAAGCAATTTTTCTGAGATAGAAGATGGCGGTTTTATCTGCTCCACGTCAGGTTTTTTAAACTGCGTAGTCATAATAAAGAACGTCAGTAGTAGGAACGTAACATCACACATCGCTGTCATGTCCGTAACTACACCATGTCTTTTTGGTTTAATTCTCGCCATTATTAATATTACTTATTATTTTAAACTTCTTTTATTATTGAATAGTATTACTACAATTCATTTACCAAAATTATTTTTTAGTAAAATTCTGCAAAAGACTGTTGGATACTCATAGCGATTTCATCAATCTTATAAGTTAATCCATCAATTTTAGAAGTAAAGAAGTTATAAAGGATAATAGCAACTGCAGAAGTACCAATACCTAATGCAGTATTAATCAATGCTTCAGAAATACCGATTGAAAGGGCAGCAGCATCCGGAGTACCTCCTCCAGCTCCTAAAGCGAAGAATGCTCTAATCATCCCGATTACTGTTCCTAATAGTGCCACTAACGTTGCAACCGTACCTAATGTAGAAAGAATCATCATATTTTTCTCTAACATTGGCATTTCAAGGGTTGTAGCTTCTTCAATCGCTTTGTTAAGAGCAACCATTTTCTGCTCTTTATTTAAAGTGGTATCATGAGCTAAAGCTTTGTAAGTAGTAAGACCTTCTTTTACAACATTTCCTACAGATCCTTGTTGTCTGTCACACTCTTCTAAAGCTTCGTCAATTTTGTTTTGATTTAATAAGCTTCTTACTTTTACTACAAAGTTATCTACATTTCCTGAACCAGATGCTTTACTAAGAATAAAGTAACGCTCAAAAGAGAATACGATAACCGTAATCATAAATGTAATAAGAAGTGGTACGATGATCCCCCCCATGTAAATCATTCCTAAGAAACCTTCAGGGTGCATATCTTTACTCTCGACATCAGAAAAAGCTACTGATGCTCCAGATAATCTTGGGTCAGCTTTAAAGTTCCCCGGATTCCCAAGTACGAATAAATAAATACAAATTCCTATAATTAAAAGGATAGGAATAATAACCGCTGGATTTAAGCCTCCCGTCTTTCTAGCAACTACTTGCTCATCATTTTTTGAAACATTCATTTCCATATTTAACTAAATTATATTGTTTTAAAATTTTACA
>NZ_JALAHD010000028.1 GCF_022712095.1 Chryseobacterium sp.
ATCTTGAATAACAGAAAGATTATAAAGAAAAAAATAAACAATTAAAAGGGTGATTTTAGAGCTATAGATTTAGTAAAGAAATCCCTCAAAATTTAAAAATATAATTAATAAAGTCAATAACTAAAATGATACAATATTTAGATAATATTCACCATAAAGATTCAAAAAACTTTTTCCTGATAGCAGGACCATGTATTATTGAAGGAGAAGATATGGCACTTAGAATCGCTGAAAAAGTGATTAAGCTTACCGATAAATATAATATTCCTTATATTTTTAAAGGAAGCTTTAAAAAAGCAAACAGAAGCAGGGTAGATTCTTTTACAACGATCGGAGAAGAAAAATCGTTGGAAATCCTTAAAAAAGTGGGAGAGACCTTTAATATTCCTACAACCACAGATATTCATGAAAATGAACATGCAGCTTTAGCAGCGCAATATGTGGATGTTTTACAAATTCCTGCTTTCCTTGTTCGCCAGACTGATCTGTTGGTGGCAGCAGCTGAAACCGGAAAATGTGTAACTTTAAAGAAAGGGCAGTTTCTTTCTCCGGAAGCAATGAAATTTGCCGTACAGAAAATAACAGATTCGGATAATGAGAAGGTGGCTATTATTGAAAGAGGAAACTCTTTCGGATATACAGATCTAATTGTTGATTACAGAGGAATTCCAACGATGCAGCAATATGCACCGGTTATTTTGGATGTTACCCATTCTTTACAGCAGCCTAATCAGAGTTCCGGAGTTACAGGTGGCAGACCGGATCTTATTGAAACCATTGCTAAAGCTGGAATTGCGGTAGGAGCGGACGGGATTTTTATCGAAACTCACCCAACCCCGGAAATAGCCTTATCGGATGGAGCCAATATGTTAAGATTGGACTTATTGGAAGATTTGTTACAAAAGTTAACAAGAGTAAGAGAATCAATTTTATAATCATTTATGAAAAAACTAATAGTCCTATTCACTTTATCTTTATTTTCTGCTTTTTATGCTCAGAAGAAAGATTCTCTGCAATTTAACTTGCCTTCAAAATATAATTTTCAGCTGGCAGAAAAGCAGGAAAATGACCAGATGATTATGATGGAATATATTCCCAAGGGTCAAAACTGGGATAATTATGACATAATTGTAACAAAGCTTACTATTAAAAATGGTGCCAGGGTTCCTTTACAAGCTTTTTTTGACAACCAGTCTAAACTGGTGGAATCTAAAACAGAGAACTTGAGAGTAAAGGAGTTGTCCAGAAATAAAGAGAATGAACGAGAGTATATTCTTTTTACTATGGAAGCTGATGCTTATAAAGGTTCAAATACTACAGAATCACAGGTCTATTATCTTACAAAGGGTGAGCAGGATGTGTTTATTTGCATTTCCGCAATAAAAGAGAAAAATCTTCCTGGAAAATTTATAGATGAATGGTCGAAAGTTTTCTTGCAGAGCCAAATTATCAAATAAAATTTATAAATTCACTTTTTGAAATTCTTAAAACATTTCTTTTGAAAAAAATCGTTTTACCACTAAGTATTCTTGTCCCTATGTTGGCTTTCTCCCAAGTTAAGAAAAAAGACACAGTGATGAGAACCACCGACATTGAGGAGGTTGTATTCCAGAAAAAAGTAGTCGGAAAATCAAATGACCTTACCAATGTGAAAATATCAGCAAAAGATGCCCAGAATGTAGCGAGCATCTCCGGAGGTATTGAAGGTATTATCAAAACTTTACCTTCCGTAAATTCCAATACAGAGCTTTCTTCACAATATATGGTTCGTGGTGGTAACTATGATGAAAACCTTATTTATATTAATGATATCGAAATTTACAGACCCTTTCTTATCAGGAACTCCCAACAGGAAGGACTGAGTATCATTAATCCGGATATGGTGTCTACCGTTAACTTTTCAGCAGGAGGTTTTGAGCCGAAATATGGAGATAAAATGTCTTCTGCCTTGAATATCTATTATCGGGAACCAGAGAAATTTGAAGTTTCAGGAGAAGCAAGTTTAATAGGAGGAAGGTTAACAACCGGACTTGCCTCTAAAAATAAAAAATTAACCGCTTTATTTTCCGGAAGATACAGGAATACCAATCTGGTTCTTAATACGTTAAATGAAGATACTGATTTTAATCCTACTTACTGGGATTTTCAATCCTATATCAATTATCATATCAGTCCTAAATTCTCACTGTCATTCATAGGATATTATTCTAAGAATGATTATGAAATGGTTCCTAAGCAGCGAAGTGTAGATTTTGGAACAGTGGACAGACCAATGAACCTTACAGTAAACTATGGGGGAAGGGAAAATGATATGTATAAAAATATGATGGGTACTCTTTCCATGAACTTTAAGCCTTCCGATAAATGGAGGTTTACGCTGGATAGTTTCGCCTACCAGAACAGGGAAAGGGAATATTATACCATATCGTCAGCCTATATATTACAGACATTTGATCCCATTACTGGAAATCCTGTTACTTCTTATGATGTAGGAGGACAGATTGAGCATGCCCGAAATGACCTGTTTGTAAGAACGTATGGAACACAGTTTAAAGCCCGTTTCTCACCCAATATAAATACAGACATTGAAGTTGGGTTTAAATATGAAAAAGAAAACCTTAAAGACCTTACTAATGAATGGAAATTGGTAGATTCATCAGGATACAGTATTCCAAGACCGATTGATGATCCAAGGATTCCTAATTCTTCGGATCTTGATCTTTTCTATCAGATAGCAGGAAATAATAATATAGAACCAACAAGGCTTTCAGCTTATGCACAATATTCGCAGAAGTTTTTCTGGGGTGCAAGTAAAGTCTTTGTGAATGCGGGAGCAAGAGTTTCGCACTGGAGTTTTAATAAAGAAACTATTTTTTCACCTAGATTCCAGTTTGCAATAAAACCGGATTGGGAAACAGATATGCTATTCAAGCTTTCCGGAGGGGTATATTATCAGTCTCCTTTTTATAAAGAGATCAAAGATTTAGACGGAAACTTTAATTCAGATATTAAATCTCAAAGATCACTGCAAATGATTTTAGGAAATGATTTTGAATTCTATATGTATGACAGGCCATTTAAATTAAGTACGGAAGTTTACTATAAGAAAATGGATGATCTGATTCCTTATTATATGGATAATGTGAGAATCCGTTATTCGGGAAAAAATAATGCAACCGGATATGCTTATGGAATTGATACCCGTTTGTATGGGGAATTTGTTCCCGGTGTTGATTCCTGGTTATCTGCCAGCTATGCCAGAGCTTACGAAAATATAGATGGAAAAGGAAATATCCCAAGACCTACAGATCAACGATTCAGGTTTGCAATGTTTTATCAGGATTATATGCCTCAGTTCCCTTCTATGCGTGTGAATCTGACATTGGTATATGCAATGGGATTGCCTACAGGATCTCCGGTGATGACAGATCCCTATAATTATCAAAAAACACTACCAGCCTATAAAAGAGTTGACATCGGACTTTCCAAAGTTTTTATAGACTCTAAAAACAAAAATAAAATGTATGGGTTCTGGGGAAATTTTGAAGAACTGACTTTAGGTCTTCAGGTGTTCAATGCATTTAATATTAATAATACCGTAGCTAACCAGTGGGTGACCGATTATAATACCAATTTGATGTATCCGGTTCCGGTTCGTTTGACGGGAAGGTTTTTTAATGTAAAACTTGAATTTAAAATTAAATAATAAAAAACTCCTGGATATTCAGGAGTTTTTATTTCAATCTGGTTAGTAGAAAGATACTTGTTTTGCGGAATTTTGCAATAAGAATACATAATTCTATAACAAGTCTTTTTTACTTCTTTTTATTTTTGTTTAAGATTTTTAACTTACTTAATTATGAAAAATTATATCATTACAGCATTATTAACTGTTTTTTCAGTGCTTTCAGTTTCAGCACAGGTAAAAACTGATGCTCAGGTTTCAAACCTGTATAAGAATTATATTGAGATTAAAACATCCTTAAGTTCAGATGATGCTGACAAGGCTTCTGCTTCTGCTTCAGAATTTATAAAATCTGCTTCATCTGCTAAAGCATTACCGGAGAGTCAGCTGAATAAACTTAAAAAAGATGCTGATATCATTGCTAAAACAAAAAATATCAAAAATCAGCGGGAAGCTTTTCAAAGGCTTTCAGCTAATATGATTGTACTGGCAAAAGAATATAAGCTTTCTGCTCAACCTGTTTTTGTTCAGCATTGTCCTATGAAAAATGCAGATTGGCTAAGCAATGAAAAGCAGGTTGTAAACCCTTATTACGGAAAGGCAATGCTTTCCTGCGGAAATGTAAAATCTGAGATTAAATAACAAAGGCCTCATTTAATTAGGTTAATATTGTTTTAAAGGGAACTGAATCGGTTTCCTTTTTTATTAAATGAAATTATAAAAAAACGGAGCCTGAAAAATCAGACTCCGTTAGTAATTGTTACTTTAAGATTATTTACCTAAATAGGATTTTAAAATCTTACTTCTGGTATTATGCTTTAATCTTTTGATCGCCTTTTCTTTAATTTGACGAACTCTTTCTCTTGTCAGATCGAAAGTTTCACCAATCTCTTCTAACGTCATAGGATGTTTTCCGTTTAATCCGAAATACAATCTCACTAAATCTGCTTCTCTTGGAGTTAATGTATTTAAAGCTCTTTCGATTTCAATCTGAAGAGATTCTAACATTAAGTCTTTGTCCGGACTTGGTGATTCTCCAGAACGTAATACATCATAAAGATTAGAATCTTCACCTTCTACAAGGGGAGCATCCATAGACAGGTGTCTACCGGAGTTTTTCATAGATTCTTTAATATCTTCCTCACTCATATCAAGAACTTCAGCTAATTCTTCCGGAGAAGGAGGTCTTTCATTTTCTTGTTCCAAGTGAGCATATGCTTTATTGATCTTATTGATTGAACCAATTTTATTCAGTGGCAATCTTACAATTCTTGACTGTTCTGCCAATGCCTGTAAAATTGACTGACGGATCCACCAAACGGCGTAAGAGATAAATTTGAAACCTCTGGTCTCATCATATCTTTTTGCAGCTTTCATTAATCCTAAGTTACCCTCATTAATTAAATCGGGTAAAGAAAGACCTTGATTTTGGTATTGTTTCGATACAGAAACCACGAAACGAAGGTTGGCTTTAATTAATTTCTCTAATGCGGCTCTGTCTCCAGCACGTATTCTTTGCGCCAATTCTACCTCTTCGTCTGCAGTAATCAATTCCACTTTACCGATTTCCTGCAAATACTTGTCTAATGAAGCAGTTTCCCTGTTGGTAACCTGCTTGGTAATTTTTAACTGTCTCATTTATTTTATCCTCAAAATA
>NZ_JALAHD010000029.1 GCF_022712095.1 Chryseobacterium sp.
GAAAAGAAGTTTCTTTGATTACTAAATAATAAGCATTCATATATGTTAAATAATCTCCGGTTTCTGATAATCGGAGATTTTTTGTACTCCTGACAGATTATAGGATATATCTATATAAAAAATTTACAGAAAAACTTGCACCGTTCCATATAGTCTATTAAATTTGTCGACTTATAAAATTTAATTATCAATGTATAAATCTTCAGCATATTCTACTCTATCAATGATTGAAATGTGTACTATTCCTCTCCGGAAAAGGTAGGTTTTATACACTCATTATACAAACTTCCCTTTTTAGATAACTAAAAAGGTTTTTTTATGTCAAAAAATAAAATAAATATCGGATCTGGTGATGAAACAAAACAACAAGATTAAAGTAACCGCTGTAACAACAGCCCTAATCTTCTACTCGGGATTATCGGTAGAAGCACAAACAAAAAAAGAAGGGGATACTCTAAGAAATAAAGAAATTTCTGAAGTGGTATTATTAGGATCAAGAAGTACAGGACGTGTAAAAACCGATACTCCTGTTCCTGTAGATGTATTCAAAATGCAGAATATAGTTACTGAATCCCCACAACAGAGTATTTCCCAGATACTCAATTATCTGGTTCCTTCTTTTTCATCCACTTCTCACACGATAAATGACGGAACGGATCACTCGGATCCGGCACAGTTAAGAGGTTTAGGTCCTGATCAGGTATTAGTTCTATTAAATGGAAAAAGACGGCATCAGTCTTCTCTTATCAATACTACTCTTACTCCGGGAAGAGGAAGTGTAGGAACCGACCTTAATGCCATTCCAGCTTTTGCTTTAGACCGTATAGAAGTACTAAGAGACGGAGCTTCAGCGCAATATGGCTCTGATGCTATTGCAGGAGTTATTAATCTTCAGCTTAAAAAGAGTATCGGATTCTCCGGGCAGATTACTACGGGAGGATATCTTTCTTCTGTAGCTAATAATCATACAGGAGGTGTTGACGGAGAAACTCTTTCTGTTGATTTAAATTATGGAGTGAAAATCGGGAATAATGGGTTTATCAATATAACAGGTTCCGGAGCCTTCAGGGATCCTTATTCTAGAGCTGAAGAACAAAACGGAAGCATTTACAATGCTTATAATGCCATTGCTTACCGTGCTATGCAAAACGGAGTTGATATAGAATCTCTCTATAGAAATATTAATAATACTCCCAATACAAATTCCATTATTAATACTATTAAACAATACGCCGGAAATGTAGGATATTTTGACCCCAATTATCTTTCTCAAATTAATTCTGCCAACAGCATTGCAGATCTCCAAGGAATTTTAAATAGGGATGTTTCTGATCAGGAATTAGCTTACAGAGGGCTGAAAAGAAAAGACTTTAATATGAAGGTGGGACAATCTAAACTAGCCAGTGGCCAGTTGTATGTCAATACTGAAATTCCAATTAATGAAGAATGGAAATTTTATTCGTTCG
Source organism: Chryseobacterium sp. (assembly GCF_022712095.1). Lineage (GTDB taxonomy): Bacteria > Bacteroidota > Bacteroidia > Flavobacteriales > Weeksellaceae > Chryseobacterium. The sequence continues at coordinate 1,467 of NZ_JALAHD010000029.1, forward strand.
GGGGATTTAGTTACCGGAACGGACAGGCCGGAGGATTTTACAGATTCCCTAATCAGGCAAGAACATTAACGTCTCTTTATCCTAACGGATTTCTGCCTGAAATAGAAACCAACATCTCTGATTATTCTTTGGCAGCAGGGGTTAAAGGTAAAATAGGTGACTGGAATGTTGATTTAAGTAATACCTTTGGAAAAAATGCTTTTTATTACACAATTAATAATACAGAAAATGCCACATTAGGGAATACTTCTCCTACTGAATTTGACGCAGGAGGAATGGCCTTTAGCCAAAACACGTTAAATCTTGACTTTTCAAAAAAGTTTGATGCCTTTGAAGGGCTCAACTTTGCTTTCGGAGGTGAATACCGCTATGAAAATTACATCATTCAAGCAGGAAGTCCCGAATCTTACAATACTTATGATATTAATGGAAATGTGATTAACGGAACTACATCTTCTCTTCTATTGAATACTGATTTTTTTGGAAATGCAAGACCGGGCGGTGCTCAGGTTTTCCCTGGATATCGTCCTGAGAATGCAATATCAAGGAAAAGAAATAGTTATTCAGCTTATGCAGATGCTGAGGTGGACTTTACGAAATGGCTTCTTGTAGACGGAGCAATCCGCTATGAAAATTATTCGGATTTTGGTTCTACTTTTAATTATAAGCTGGCAGCCAACATTAAACTGGATAAAAATTTTAAATTGAGATTTGCCGGATCAACAGGATTCAGAGCACCTTCCCTGGCACAGCTTTATTACAGTGCCACGTCTACTCTTATCAACGGAGGAAATACTACACAGGTTGCCACATTCCGCAATGACGAGCAGATCACAAAGAGTCTGGGAATTCCAAGTCTTAAACAGGAAAAATCCAAATCTTTAAGTGCCGGATTTAATTTTACTATTCCTCAACTGAGACTGAATTTCAGTGCAGATGCTTATTTTATTAGGATTGATGACCGTATCGTACTGACTGATCTGTTTTACAGGCCTGATACTGCAGGAACTGTCCAGACTGCATTTGACCAGGCAAATGCGGAAGCTGCACAATTTTTTGCCAATGCAATAGATACAGAAACGAAAGGTTTAGACCTTGTAGTTACCCAAAAGAATAAGATCAATGCTAAAATAAGTATTGATAATTCTCTATCTTTTAATATTAATAAGACAAAACAGGTAGGAAGCATTAAATCTTCTGAGCAACTGCAATCGCAAATCAGCAGTTATTTTTCAGAAGAGAACAGAATTTATTTTGAAGAAGCCGTTCCGAGGGTAAAGGCTAACCTTTCACACAGTATACGCTTATACGGAATAGATGTATTTATAAGAAACTCTTACTTCGGAAAGGTAACTGATGCTAACCTTCTCGATCTGAATGGTGATGGTGTTGCCAATGAGCATTTTGTTCTTAACGATAAGGTAGTTACCGATCTGTCGGTAGGACATCGTTTTACAAAACAAATTGGTTTGACGGTCGGTGCCAATAATATTTTCAATATTATGCCAACAAGAAATCCTAATATAGAGACCCTCACAGCAGGAAACCAGCTGGTTTATTCACGTCAGGTTTCCCAATACGGAATCGGAGGAAGATATCTGTTTGCAAGATTAGACTTCAATTTTTAATCGAAGCCAAAAGATTATATATAGTAAAAGTCAGGAGGTAAACTTCTGACTTTTTACATTTTAAAATCTATTTTTATATTATTAATTTACTTTGTAAACAGATAAATAAGGATATCCCTGATCTTTCATATTTGGGGAGAAATGTAGCTTGCATTATAAATAAGAGCTGAAGTAAGGGTTACTTTTACCGTATCTCCTGCGTTCAACTTTACAATTCTGGGGAAACTGTACTTCTGATAAATCATAAAAAGCAGTTTTTATTACAAGCCCATTTTCATAGGTTGCAATATCAATTCCATTCACCTTCAAATGTAATTTGGTTCTCAGATCCGGCTCAGGTTTGTATCATTGGGACTCAGGAAGAGACAAGGTATAAACCAGCTACGGGTGCAATAAACACTCCGTTACTCATCACTCTGGCCGGAGACTGATATAAAAGAGTTTCTATAAAAACATTAAAACCATCATCTGTAGAAGTAATTCCCGGGTCTCTACTTTCCACATAAGCCTATACAGCATTCGCAGCTGTTACCAGATTAGTTCTGTAACAGTGCATATGAAATATCCGCTTTCTTTAGAACACCGTTAGCACATGCAAATACTATATAGTCTGCTGAAATAACGTCTTTCAAATTTCTAATACGTGCACTTCCGTTACCATCAAAAGTCTCTGTGGGACTTAGACTATTGATTGAAAATATAAGAAATATTGGTACCATCTAAAATATATATTACGCCTCAACTATCAGTATAGACTAAAATCATTGTATCAAATGTATTATTACAGTTAAGCCAAAAAAGACACCCGATTCAGGGTGTCTTTCATTACAAGATATAAAATATATTTAATCAAATACTATATTATTTGGTAATCACAGTGGGTGTTCTCCTTTGTTTCGTAATAGCCCCCAACTGTCTGTCAGAAACAGATCCCATCCCATAAGCTACATAATTTACATTAGTATTTCCTGTATTTTCACCAGTAGTAAGTATAGTATGCTGCCTTCCTACAGAACCTCCTGTAAAAGTAGTTCCACTATAGACTCCAAGGGTGGAGACCAAAGCTGCAGATCCTGTTACGCTGCTGGTATTTCCGATCCCGAGCTGCCCCTGTCTGTTTTCTCCGGTTACATACACTCCTTTATTAGTAAAAATAAAAAGATTCCCGGCTCCATAATCAAAACGCTGGGCAGCTAATGCTATAGCTTCATCTCCATTATCACCAAAATTTGGTATACCAATATTATGGGGTGACAAAGCATCAATCCCCAGGTTTCCAATAGAATTTCCATCGCCCCATCTATAAACATTCTTTCCATCTGAAGAAATTGCTGCACCATTATCCCAGCCCATTGTTACTGTTTTCACAGAAGTATCTGATGGAAAGGTAATTTGGGTAGGAGTAGAAACATTAGACGTATTTCCTGTTCCCAAACGTCCTGATTTACCTACTCCCCAAACATACACTTTTCCATCAGAAGTTAAAGCTGCTACAGTATATTGTGATGCGGAAATATCTGTTACCGTCCCCGGAATATCAATTGCCGTAAATGTATTGGCAGCACCTCCAGTACCAGGCCCAGTGTTACTGCTGCTGGTAGCACCTCCTACGCCGTATACTATTCCAGCCTCCGTTAATACAAATGAATTCTGACCTCCTGCCTGAACTTTTACCGCTTTGCCAAATGTTTCATTTTTCCCAAATCCGTCTACTTTTGTGGGTAACCCCGTATCTCCGGTATTAATTCCTAAGCCGGTTCTATAGTTTCCATTATATCCCCATGACCATACTTCACCGGATTCAGTGGCTATAATGGAATGTAATTGTCCCGCAGAAGCATCTGCTAAAGGGTAAGCAAAATTCAATAGGAATGAACTTGTATTTCCTGTTGTCCGTCCTAAACCTGTTTTTGCATCTCCATTATCTCCTGCTACATATAAGGCATTGTCATCCTGGCCTATCAGTAGTGTATGCTGATATCCTGCAGAAGCTTTCTTAACTTTAAATTCGGTTCCGATATTAAGGACATTGGAAACTTCATTTCTTGCTCCGGCATCATCCAGGAGACAATCAGACCATTTAGTCGCTCTTTTATACTTAACACATTTATCAGACATATCATATACTACCGTTGCTTCTATTGCCGGACTCCCATCCGGGGCTATTACTGAAACAGTATCCTGAACTTTAGGAAGTACAATTCCCATATCATTACTTTCCACATGTAAAACTCCCTTAGGGGTAAGCGTTCCTACTCCTACCTGTCCAAAACTCCATATACCGGTCAAAGCTAAAGGAAGGATATATATATTTCTTTTTATTTTATTATATTTCATTAGTATCATCTTTAATTATTACTTTTTCAATGACATATAGACTTTACGGTTAGCTGTAGTTCCGAGCTGACGATAATTGTTATATCCGCTTCCGTATCCAAGATAACTGGCTGACGGATTATCAGCGCTCTCACCCGTGGATATAAGTGCATGGTTATAACCGATAGATACTCCTGTAAAAGGTTTTCCTGAAAAGAAAGCATGAGATTCTGCTTCAAGAAAACTGCCGTTTTGACTTTCTATAATGGATCCTGTCTCACTGTCTACAATTCCCAATCTTCCAAAATTGTTTCTTCTGCCGGCTATATTTCGACCGGTGGCATATACTGATTTATCAGTGATCACCATAGTAGCAGATCCACTGGAAGAAGAATTTTTATGTCTTGCTACAGCAACGGCTACCACACTTTCATCCGAGTCTCTTGTTAATTCACCTGGAGATACCAAAGTAGGCTTATTTCTGGAAGTCGTTCCCAACGCTCTGTTTCCCCAAACATAAATCCTGTCATCTGTAGTTACTGCTATACCGTTTCCGATACCTATCGCTACATTTTTAAAGGCTTTTCCGGAAGCTTCCAGTCCGGGAGGAATAGTGGGAATTAAAGTATTCCCTGATGAAGTCCCTAATCCTGTACGATACGATTCATTAGACCCCCAGGTATATATTTTACCATCTTCGGATAGAACAGCCGCAGCTCTAGCTGCCAGGGAAATATCTTTGATCATTACACCATCCAAACCATCTACCTCTACCGGTGTTTTTTGCACACCACCGGTTATTCCATTAGCATTAAGGCCATTGCTATTTCTGCCACAAGCATATACTTTTCCATCTTCCGTTAAAATCAATGTATTACGATATCCTGCTTCTACCCTTATAACATTAGAATTTGTAGGCATTATTACTTTTTTAGGAGCTCGGGTATTTCCTGAACTTGTACCTTGACAAGTTTCCCCACTATTATTATTTCCCCATGTATATAATGATCCGTCTTCCAACACTGCTGCCCCATGCTGGTATCCTGCAGAAACATCTACTGCAGGCTTTCCTATGATATTAGTCCACGGGGTATTTCCTGTTCTTCCCTGTCCGGTTCTATAATAAGAACCTCTTCCTGCCGTATAAACCGCTTTATTATCTGCTCCGATCGCCACGGAAAAATAATATCCTGCAGACATTTTTTTTATTTTAAAATCCTGTCCACCATATACATCATAATTAATTTCATCATTTACCAATTGGCTATCAACCAGACAATCGGTCCAATCTCCTAGTGATGCCGATTTTTTAGCTCTTATACATCCTAAACTTGCGTCATATACTATAGTTCCCTCAGGCGCTTCATCTGAAGGCACCCTCATCTCTTCTGTATTAATCTGACCTGTTTCATCCGTATCGGATATCGTTATCGTTTGAAAAGGATGATCAAAAGTAGTAACTGACGGAATTATCACCAGGTCAGATTCATTATCATCAGCATCTATTTTTGTGTATATACTATCTACATCAACCTTTTCCACTATTGGTAAAACAAGCCCCATTCGGTTTTTATTATCTTTTTGATTAATATCCAGTTTTCCCTGTGGCTTGTCTGTTCCTATTCCGAGCTGTCCGTATAAAGGCAAGCTCAAAACCACAAACAGAAATATATATGTTATTTTTTTCATCTTTTAAATTATTATATGTACTTATTTTTTTATCAGCATTGGAATAGGCAGTGATGAAAATCCCGGACTGATAGCCCCCAGCTGATTATTATTCACACTCCCTGTACCATAACCGTAACCTCCAATATTGCTAGCAGAATCGACTTTTTGTACCATCAAAGAGTGATTTAATCCTATTGAGGCTTGCTGAAATAATGTTCCTTTATAGATTGCCTTGTCATACATAGGCACAAAACCTTCCAGACTTTCTTGAGAAGAACTGCTCGATCCCGGAGAATATTTAACGGATGTCGTTCCTTTGAAAAACCCTAAACCTAAACGTTGAGGCTGTGTATTACTTCCTGCTGAATAAATATTTTTATTGGTAATTATAATAGAAGCTCCGGTATTAGCTGCCGAGGCATCCAATCTGGAAACAGCTACATATATGATTTCTTCATCAGGTGCTAATCCTGCTCCGCTATTAATCTGAGCTGTTATATCCATAGGGGTTGAATAATAAGTATTGGATTCTATTCCATATGCTCTTGAAGCCCCCCATCCGTATATTCTTTTTCCATCTTCAGTTACAGCCAATCCATGGTTAGTTCCCATAGCCACTTGCTTAATCTTTTCATCTGATAAAATCTGAGTAGGAGTAATATATCCAGAATTAGCTGTCGTTCCCAACCTTCCATATTGCTGATTTCCCCATACATATACTTTACCATCCACTGTTAATCCTGCTCCTGAAAATCTTGACAGGGAAATATCTTTAAAGGTATATGAAGACAGATTGGGAATTTCCTGAGGAGTTTGATAAGAATTGGAAGAAGACGTAGAATTCTTTCCGTTAGCCATAGTTCCTTCCGAAAAAGCACCCATTCCATACACTTTCCCATTATCTCCTAATATCATAGAATTATAATATCCTGCTTCTACGCGCATCGCTTTTATATTGGATGGCCAAGTTTTTACTTTCATCGGATATGCCTTATTATTAGTACTTCCGTGTCCGGTACGATAATTACTTCCGGATCCCCATGTCCATAATTCTCCATTAGAGGTAACTGCCAATCCATGTAAATCGCCAGCAGCTATATCCACTACCGATTTGGCAAGAATCAATGAATAAGTGGCTGTATTCCCAGAGGTATTTCCTACTCCTGTTTCTCCATTGGAATTTAATCCTGAAGCATATACAGCATTATCATCAAGTCCTAGTATGATTGAGAAATTATTGCCGGCTACTGCTTTTTTTGCCCTTACATTTAATCCTCCATATACATCATAATTGAAAACATTGGTAACTGAAGATTTATCTACCAGACAATCCTGCCAACTGTTATCACTATTTTTCACCCTTACACATTGGTTTTTTCCATCATATACCATCGTTCCTTCTACTGCCGCACTTCCTGAAGGAGTCACTACATTGGGAAGGCGGCTTCCGTCATTCAGAGTATCCACTTTGGGTAATATTAACCCTACATTTCTTGTAATTGAATCATTCTCTGTTCCATCGGCCGGAAACTGTCCTTTAAGGTGAAGTGCTCCTTTAATGCCTTTTTCACCAATTCCCACTTGCGACCAACCCCAGATATTCAACAGCAAGAATGTGAATGCATATATTTTTTTATTCATCTTTTGCTTTAAAATTTTAATTATAAATAGAATAGACAAGCTTATTTTAACTAATCAACCGGCTGAAAACAAAACACAATTCATTTGTATGACATAAGTCTACTCATGTCCGTTTTAGAAAAGAAAAAATGTTGATTGATTATAAAAGAAGCTTTTATTTCATCACCATACACTATGGATTTTGATGAAATCAATTTTAACTCTATGGAGAGTTTATATAGCTAAATTACTTAGTCCTTCTCCGATTCCCGCCCACCCAATGATTTTGAAGGAAAATAAAGTTAACCCTTGTTTTAC
>NZ_JALAHD010000030.1 GCF_022712095.1 Chryseobacterium sp.
ATTTTATATTGTTTAGGCGGCAAATTATAAAAACTCTCTGAAGTGGAGTACCTTTTTTTATTTCTGCATTATGTTGTTATAGGAATATTTTCTAACGGGTCACAAATAGCTTTTTTGAAGTAAAACAGCTCTGAATAAACCACACAGCAGAATGGTAAAATAATATTCTTTTTCATTAATTGAATTTGTTAAAAGACAAATACATACTTGAAATTTAAATATAGATAATGAAAAACCTTCCAGTAAATGAATAGAGGGCTTTTATGGGTATTGGTTTCAAAAATAAGTAACGGCTACTGGTTTTGCAAGTATTGTAAATAAAATATCCCGCTATATCAAATAGCGGGATAATAATATTATTAAAATCAGAATTTAATATCTGTAATATTCTGGTTTGAATGGACCGTCTACAGTTACTCCGATATATTTAGCCTGCTCTTCGGTAAGAGTTTCAAGCTCTACACCTAATTTTTTAAGGTGTAATGCCGCTACTTTTTCATCCAGATGCTTAGGTAAAGTATATACCTTATTTTCATATTTATCTGTATGGTTCCAAAGTTCAATTTGAGCCAGAGTCTGGTTAGAGAAAGAGTTACTCATTACAAAACTCGGATGGCCAGTTGCGCAACCTAAGTTTACTAATCTTCCTTCAGCAAGAATGATGATTTCATTTCCGTCTACATTATAAACATCTACCTGAGGTTTTACTTCGTATTTTGTAGAACCATAGTTTCCGTTTAACCAAGCCATATCAATTTCATTATCGAAATGTCCGATATTACATACAATAGTTTTATCCTTCATTTTTTTGAAGTGAGAACCTTGTACGATATTGAAGTTACCTGTTGTAGTGATAATGATATCAGCAGTTTCAATTACAGAATCCAGTTTTTTTACTTCATAACCTTCCATAGCAGCCTGTAAAGCACAGATCGGATCAATTTCGGTTACCGTAACAATAGATCCTGCTCCTCTGAAAGAAGCGGCAGTTCCTTTTCCTACATCTCCGTATCCGCAAACGATTACTCTTTTTCCTGCCAACATTACATCAGTAGCTCTTCTGATAGCGTCTACCGCAGATTCTCTACAACCGTATTTGTTATCGAATTTAGATTTAGTTACAGAGTCATTAACATTGATGGCAGGCATCACTAATGTTCCGTTTTTCATTCTTTCGTATAATCTGTGTACTCCTGTTGTAGTTTCTTCGGAAAGTCCTCTGATGTCTTTTGTAAATTGAGGATATTTATCAAAAACCATATTTGTTAAATCTCCACCATCATCAAGAATCATATTCAATGGTTTTCTGTCTTCACCAAAGAATAAAGTCTGCTCAATACACCAGTCAAATTCCTCATCACTTAAACCTTTCCATGCATATACAGGAATTCCTGCTGCTGCGATCGCTGCTGCTGCATGATCCTGAGTAGAGAAAATATTACAAGAAGACCAGGTTACTTCAGCACCCAAAGCTACTAATGTTTCAATAAGCACCGCAGTCTGGATGGTCATGTGAAGACATCCTGCGATTCTGGCTCCTTTAAGCGGTTGCTGAGGTCCGTATTCTTCACGGATCGCCATTAAACCAGGCATTTCTGCCTCTGCAAGTTTAATTTCTTTTCTACCCCATTCTGCTAGGGAAATATCCTTAACCTTATAAGGAATATATTGTGTTGTAGTATCCATCTATCTGAAAAATTTTTCGCAAATTTACAAACTAAAATTTTGCTGACCAAATATGCCTCTTTATCGAGATTTTTCAGATGACAATGCTATAATTCTTGTATGGAAGTACGATGAGAGTGAAGAATTGAATGTTGATGAGCTTTTAGAACCGGAGAATGCTGAAAAAGTAAAAGATTATCATCCGAAAAAACTGTTGGAAGTTTTGATGGTGAGAAAGCTGCTGAAAAATCTGAAACCGGATTCCAAAATTTTATATAAAGAAAGGGAACCTTATCTCTCTCCTAAAGATGCCGAAATATCCATTACGCACTCATTTCCTTTTGCAGCAATTGCAGTTTCCGAAAATAAAATAGGGATTGATCTCGAAAAATTTAATCCTAAGATTTTAAGGGTAATTGATAAGTTTATTTATGAAAAGGAACGTCACTTTATTCCATTTGACAGGGAAGTAGCTTTTTATACAATTATATGGAGTGTGAAAGAAAGTATGTATAAGATTCATCACTCCAAATACTGGTCTTTAAAAAAGAACTACGAAGTAAAACCTTTTGAGCTGAAACATCTACAGAAGATAAAATGCAGGGTTTATGACCATCAGTTTTCTGATGAATTTAAAGCCAGAGTAGAGTTTTTTGACGATTACTGTTTTACGATTGTGGAGGAGTAGTTTCTGCTTTGTATTTTTCAATGACTTTCCTTTGTTCCTTGGCGACATCGTAAATAAGCTCAAGAACATCATGTATATTTTTCAATTCAGCCAAATGGGACATTTTGTTAGGGTTGATTTTATCGGAAAACTCATCATTTTCCTCAATTTCTGTTTTTCTTTTAAGTAAGAGATTTTCAATAAAAGAATCTTCCGGTTCAAGACGGCTTTCCATTTTTAATGTTTCATCAATTTGATCTCCACTTAATAGCAGGGAGGTCTGATTCATTTCTGCTTCTATTTTCCGGCTCCAGCTTTGCGCATCTATTTCAGGATATTGCTCTTTATTTTTAGAGTATTGGGAAAGAGAAGCGGTATAGGCGGTAATAAGATGAGAAGTAGCTACAAATTGATGAACAACTTCCAGTTTTTTCTGTTGGTTTTTAGGATCAGAGATCATTCTCTGGAAGTTATCTGAAAGATTGGCCAGGGAAATAATGGCATTTTTTCTTTTTACTTTATAATCTTCAATATCGAAATCTCCCTTAAGGAATTTAGAAATAACACTCTCAAAATAAATAAGATTGTCGGCTGCCGATTGTTTCATCAGATCCAGATTCTGTGTATGTTCCCAAACAGGAAGTACAATATAAGAAACTAAAAAAGCAATAATTCCGGCAATGAGTGTATCCAGTATCCTGTCTTTGAATATGATATCAATATTCCCCGGGCTCAGGAAGTTGAAAGCCATGAAAACATATATGGTCATAAACAGAACAGCCCAGAAGTATTTACCTTTAAGTAAGCTGAAACAAAGGATCATACTTAAAAGTAATATCGCAAAGAGTATAGGATTGGAATCTACGAAATGTAAAATAATATAGGCGATGATAGCTCCTACTACTGTCCCATAGAAACGTAATAAATTACGTTGTTTAGTAATAGAGTAGGCTGGTTTTAATATCGCGGTGATGGTAATCAAGATCCAATAAGTATGTCCGATTCCTAGAAACTGAAACAGTGAAAAAAGATATCCTAATAACAATGCTATTGTAATCCTTATGGCATGCCGGAAATGAGAAGAAGAAAGGGAAATATTATTTTTTAATACCCTGAAGTTGATCTTTTCCTGATTCGGTAGGAATTTTCTAAGGTCTAATCCTGTAGAAAGACTTTTTGCCAGTTTGATATTCTGAGAGAAGACTTTGTATATTTCATTAATCTCTTTGGTAATTTCATTAATACGCAATAAGATCTGTCTGAGGATCATGTAGTTTTCCAGATTTTGGGAAGACATATGTTTATTTCTCAGTTTCAGATAACGGGTATTCAGTTTATTAACTTCTTCATCCAAATTAAAGACAGGTTTGGCACGGGTACCGCTTTGAAGAGCGATTCCTATATTGGTGATTTCTTCAGAAAGAAGGTTGAGGTAATCATGAATATTGACTAATATCCTGCTTTTTTCAAAACTCTTCTGAAGTTTTTGATAATCACTTTCAGAGGTCATCAGTTTTTCATGAAGGTCCATGGAGTTCAGGAACATCAGCATTAATAATCTGCTGGTAGTCGTAGATTCATTAACGATTGTTCTGGTTTTAAATACAGTTTCCCTTGTATCTTCCTGAAGGTTTTTAATTTCAATCTGTTTGGCAATAATCTGAGAGGTAAGCTTATTGAAATCAGGATTTTTTTGATAAAAATTAGCTTTGATCCTTAAAAATTCCCCAAGCTGTAAATAGTTTTCCCCAATCATCTGGCTGGCGAGCTTATAGGGTTGGATGGTGCTGACAACAAGGAATATAAACAGGAACCAAAAACATCCGGAGGCGAATATGAGCAAGCTTTTGAGAATATTACTTCCTGTAAGGTGTCCGTCAATAAAGATGGCCATTACAACTAAAGAAAGGGAACCGACAGCAGCAAGCCTTTGTCCATACACACCGATGAGTGAAAAGAACATTCCGAATACAATAATTTCCAGAAGAACCAATGCCTTGAAATCCATCACGAGACTGGCAATGAGAGCTACAAGGTTAAAGCACACAATAGCAAAGGCTAAGGAGTTTCTTCTTCGAATGAAAGGCCCCGGTTGGTCTGTTAAAGCAACGAAGCTGGTTCCTAATGGAAAGAGAAAATAATCTTTTAATATTCCGAAATGGGCGAGAACTACACAAGGAAGGACGGTAGCCAGCGTAATCCTGATTGCAGAATACACGTATTGACTGGTTACAAATTTTTTGAGCTCCGCCGAATAGTTCATGAATACAAAATTACCTATACCAAATAGAAAAAGCCTCATAAAAATGAGACTTTATCTAAACTTTATATATTATGTTTATTTAATAGCCTACATTGGATGTTTCTTCTCCAATGTTCCAGGTTAGTCCGAAACGCAGAGTATTATCCAAAGCGGTATTAATTTTAGACATATTAATCAGGTAAGAAACGTCAAGACCAAAAGAACGGTATTTTAAACCGATCCCTGCTGTAGCATATTGTCTTGCTCCCTGTTCTTCACTTTCGTGGAAGTAACCGGTTCTTACAGAAAAGGCATTATCATATGAATATTCTAAAGCACCACTATACATGATACTGTTTTTGTTTTTGAAAGACTTTCCGATTCCGGCCATTACCCCTACATTAGGAACGGCATATACGGGATTTCTGTTAGAATCATATTCACCGGTAAATTCCGATCCAGGAACTAATAGTTTTGATCCTTCCACACTGATCCCAATTCTGTTCATATCATCCAGATACATATCATAACCTATACCTAATCTTGCCATAGTCGGGAGATAAGATCTTGATTCTTCATTACCTGTATAATCCAGTTTCGGACCCAGGTTCTGAATAGCAAAACCTGCATTAACTTTACCATCATACCCTCCGATACTTGAAAATCGTGGAGAAGTATAGTATCCTGAAACGTCTACAGCAAAAGAATTAGCTGCTTTAAGCGTGGTATCTGTGTTGAACCCTCCGGCTAAGTCGGAACGGATGAATCTACCAGTTACTGCCATGGAGTAGGAATCTGAAAGTTTCAGCCCGTATGCAACATCTATGGAGAATTCGTTAGGCTTGGAAGTTCCCATTGAAGCCACCTCACTTCCCACAAGCTGAGTTAGATCTACTTCACCCATATTGAAATAGTAGATACTCGCAGAGATTGTGGATCTTTCTTCCTGCCCTAAAAACTTGTGGAATGATCCGTATAGTAAGAACACATCATTTGTAAGCTTACTCATATAGGGCGTATAGCTGATTCCTACAGAAGAAGTTGTGCTGCTAAAAGGATATTTCGCCGCATTCCAGAACTGTGAGAATGCATCCGGTGAGGTAACTACTCCTTGGTCACCCATACCTCCGGCTCTTGCATCAGGCGAGATTCTTAAAAAAGGTGCTCCGGTTAACACGGGCCTCACCTGACTCAAGTCTTGGGAATAACCTAGAAAACCAGCACTTAAACCAATACCTAAAAGCAGTTTAGTAGTTAAATTCATATGTTGTCTTTTATATATTATCAGTTTTTTGTTGATATTGTTGTTATGTATTGTTGTTTTTATTTCAAAAGTACCATTTTTTCTACAGCTGTGGCACTTCCCTTGCATTTTTCTTGATTCTGGCTTTTTGCAAATATCTTAAAAATATACGTACCTTTTGCTACCGTATCACCAAAATCATCTTTTCCATCCCATTCAATTGCCTGTCGGGGAGTTCTGAAGCCCTGTAAGAAAGGTTCTGCAACTACCGTCTGAGTCAATGTTTTTACTAGTTTTCCTGTTATGGTATAAATTTGAACATGTACATCTAAAATATCATCACAATTATGTTCAAAATGGATATAAGTTTTATTGGTAAAAGGATTTGGCCAGTTTAATGGTCTGTTGATTATTAAATGCTGGTCAGATTCATCTTTAACTTCAAAGTTTAACGTAGCAGTTGTTGAATTATTGTTTATGTCCCAAACTTTAAATGTTAATTGATGTTGCCCGACTGCTAAATTACGGAAAGGATATGTTACATTTCCCTTCTGATAATCAGCTAAACTGGGATTTAAACATCCGTTTCCTTCTCCTGATGAATAAAAATCATTAAGAACAACCGTATTGATAATTTCTCCATCAAGATACACTGTGATGTCATGTCCTACGCCTGAACCTGTTGAATTGATTCCTGTATCATCTGTAATACAAGCAAGAAGCATGGGGTTTTGGTTGGTAATTCCTCCATCTGCAAAATTGGTATTATTCATGTATAATTTTACTTTTGGGGGTTCACTGTCATTGATACCATTTGGATTGATATCTCCGACCTGTACAGCTTGATTGTTAAATACATCTATGGATTTGTTGTCTGCATATCCGAGGATTCTGCCTTCACCCACAGCATAGTTAATATCTTTAGGAACATAGAACTCTACCGTAAATACTCCGTTTACAGCAGTTCCGGAAGCTTTGACAATAGCACTTCCTTCTTCTGTATAATTTAGGACAGGTGTTAAAACTCCATCATTGTTTAAAGTTGTTTTATTTAATCTTTTATCAAAAATATTAATGACAACTCTTCCGTTAAAATTGGTGTTAACTGCTCCGTTCGCATTATTAATATGCCCGGTTACCTTTACGAAGTCCAGTCCTCTGATTAATCCGGGAACGGGAGTTTCTATATTATCAATAACTAATAATCTTTGGGGTCTGCTTAATTTCATGGCAGGATCTCCAAGGAAATTTACTTTTAAATGATTGGGATCGCTTCCTCTTTGTTGCTTGGCATATAAGTGGGCATATCCTAATGTTTCGAAATCATCATTAACCAATTTAAAAATATTCTGGGTAAATAAATTCGTAAAATCTATTCCATATCCTACACCGATTGCCCTGCTGGAAGTAATCATAGCAGAAGTTCCTCCTTGCTTCAATTTAATAAACTGTTCTCCTGCAGAGAAAGTAGCTGGCTCATCCCATAGTGTGAACTCACACGTAATTGTGGATACAAATGGAAATCTGCTGTATACATTGGAAAAATTATTGGCATTCTGAATTTCATCCACTGTTAATACCCTTTCCTGCGCCCAGCCGTTGATTCCTCCGTGTCCGAAATAGAAAAGATATAAACTGTTTCCTATATCATTGGAAATAGCCTGATTCACCTGAGGGTATCTTTGTCCTCCTGCTGTACTTTGAGCCTGAAAGGCATCTAAGTATAATTTCTTTACATTATATTCTTTTAAATTAGTATTTCCCGGCTGTTCAAATACGCTTACCAAAGAGTTGTTCATGACATCGTGAAAAGGAGTTCCTCCATCATTATCATCATCTACTACAAAATCAAGTTTCATTCTCCACTCTCCAAATGGAGTGGACTGTCCGGACAATGCATTATAATAGGCTAGTACTTTATCCATCATATTTCCTGCTTCTGTAACATTAGCGGCAGGAATCCTTCCTATGGGCAGATCCGGAAGATTACTGGTAATAGAAGTTACAGTCTGAGGTTTTGTCATCACGATATAATCATCCGTAACATAAGATTCCACATAATCCCCGGATTCTTCACTCTGGTAGCTGGAAACTACATTCGAATTATTGGAAATCCTGTTTTTATAATCATATGAAGCATCACCTAATATAAATACATACTTAAGACTTCCCATTGGGGTATTCAGTTTAGTAACAAAATCCCTGATGGCTGTAAGGTCTTTACTTCCGCTTCCATATTCATTATAGATTTTATTGGCATCTATAATTTGTACATTATAATTGTTCTTGTTCTGATGGTAAGTGGCTAATCTTTGAGCCTGTATCATCATTTCAGGAACTGTAATAATAAGGTAATCTACATTCTGTAATCCTGCAAGGTTCTGATTGGCTATTCTTTCTACAAACTGAGGCAGATAAGCCGCATCAGCCCTGAAGGCAACAAATTCATTATTGAAGTTCTGGTCCGAAGTAAGATATCCGAAATTGAATGTAGTACTTCCCGTAGCCTTATTTACCCTTCTGTTAGCATTAGTAATATCCGTAACATCCCAAACCTGCTCCATAGCAGAAGTGTTGGTGATGCTAAAACCGTAATTGGTATTTGTACCACTCTGAAGAGAGAAATCCCGGAAATTCATCTGGGTTCCGTTGAATCTGAGATCTTCTTTATATTGTACTTCTACATAATCCATATAGAAGTTTCCGTTAGGATTAGTGGCAATATTGGGACTGTAATTAATGGTAATCTGGTTTCCGCTTAAGCCGGTTACAATTCCTGAATATCTGAAAATCCTAAAATCCTGATCTGTGGAAGAAGAAACCTGAGTTACAGGATTCTGATTATTAATATTGAATGAAAGACTGTTTCCTTGAGCTTGATATCCGATTACCTGAGTTCTGAAACGTATAGGATCTCCTCCCTGAATGGCAGAGCTTGTAGTGAAACTGATATTTTTGTCCGTTGTGAAAGGAGTATCTTCCACCCAGATCCGTCCCACTCTTACCAGGTTTTTCTGATCATTATTAATCACCTGATAATTATCGTAACGGGTAATTAGATTTGCGGGAAGATTAACATCCACACTTTGTACCCTTTTTCCGGCACCTTTGTCTACATTAATATAATAGTAGGAATAATCTTCATAGATATTTTTCAGATTATTAGCTCTGTCACTTCTGGTGTCCACTCTTTTAAACCCATTTCCATTAGTAGTATCATATAGATTGTAACCATTGGGCCCCTGAGCGTAAAATAAGGCATAGTCTTCTTCATTCCATACACCGTCATCTTCACCGACTACCTGTATAGAGTTTTCCTGTAAAGCGCTGTATCTGGAATCCTGATTAGATTCAGGAAGCATGATGCCGCCATTTCCATAAATCCTGAAGTTTTTTGGATTAACGGAACCAGGGTTAATTCCAATATCGCGTAAAAATTGTGTTGTTATTTTAAAGATTCCTGATTTGTCTACTTTAATTTTATAAAAAGTTCCGCTTGAAAGTGGGTTGATTGTTGTTCCTATTTTATATCCGGTTCCTGCTGTTGCAGAACCTGCACTTTGAGAAATTTCGTAAGAAACAAGTCTTTGTACCCTTCCTTTTATGTTTTTAAATAACCCGATATTGGTGCTGGCATATCTTTCACCGTTTAAGTAATAATAAGAAACATCAGCAATATCATAATCGGGTAGGGCATCTTTATTAATTTCAAACAAGTCTTTATTGGAAACATTTTCCCAGACAAGATTTATAATTTTTAACTGACCTTCTCCAGTTTTTTGTTTAGTTGAAATAAAAATATTATTTTGGCTATATGAAAAACCTTCATTTCTAAAGCTGGGAAGATTTATTTTTTTGATACCAAAATCTTGAATCTTGGATCCATCCCATTCGATGTTGGTTTTTTGGGCGCAGAGTATTGATACAGAGAATATTAAGAGTAAAAGTATAATTTTTTGTCTCATTATTGATTGTTGAA
>NZ_JALAHD010000031.1 GCF_022712095.1 Chryseobacterium sp.
AAAAAACATAATAATTTTAGTTAGAAAATACGAAGACAGCATTTCATATTTTTATTTAAATACAAAAGTTAATACATTTGATGCCGTTTTATATAAAGACAAATGATTTACTTACTATTCATTATATGTTTACTGATCCTTATTTACAATCTATTTACCAGAAGAGAAGTATTTGGGGCTGAGCCGGCAGGTAAAAGGCTGGACAGAATGAAAAAATCTGTACATTATAAAAATAAGCAGTTTCAGAATTTAAGTCCTACCCCTTCTATTGCAGAAGGTTATAGTATGCCTAGAGTGATGTATGATTTCTTTTTTGCTAAAAAAGATCCTTATTTAAAGCCACATAAAATAATTCCTTCGATTCATACAGATCTCAAGAATCTTCCAAAAGATGAAGATGTTTTTATATGGCTGGGGCATTCCTCTTATTATATTCAGACGGATGGCGTTTCTTTTTTAATAGATCCTGTGTTGAGTTCTTATGGCTCGCCAGTTAAATTTTTTAATAAAGCTTTTCTGGGATCTGATATTTTTAAACCTGAAGATATTCCTCAGCTGGATTATCTGGTAATTACCCATGACCATTATGATCATCTGGATTATCCTACGGTAAAATCAATAAGACCTAAGGTAGATAAGGTGATATTACCCTTAGGAGTAGGTGCGCATCTTGAAAAATGGGGTTATCAGCAAGATCAATTAATAGAAGAGGAATGGGGAGCAGAAGTTCTTTTAAAAAACAATATTAAAATTACCTACACTCCGGCCAGGCATTTCTCCGGGCGCAGGTTTAGCAGAAACGGAACGCTTTGGACATCTTATGTTTTGGAGACTCTAAGTAAAAAAATATTTTTGGGTGGTGACAGTGGTTACGATACCCATTTTAAAATGATCGGTGAAAAATTCGGTCCTTTTGACTATGCTATTATAGAAAACGGGCAGTACAATGAAGCATGGAAATATATTCATGCTTTACCTGAGGATGTTATACAGGCGAGTCTGGATGTCAATGCCAGAAATATTATTCCTGTACATTCTGCAAAGTTCGCATTGGCGCTTCATGCATGGAATGAACCGCTGAAAAGTATTACGCACCTTGGGAAGCAAAGAAACCTTACCATTCTCACACCTATGATCGGAGAACCTGTAGATTTAAATAGTGCTGATCACCAGTTCAAAGTATGGTGGGAAGATTAAGTATGCCAGATTCCCTTATATCTTTTCGGATGGTTTTCGAATTGCTGTCTTACAAAATCACATTCAGGGTCTACCATTAGATCTTTTTCTTCAGCATAGCGAACAAGCTCATCCAGTAGCATCTTAGCGAAGCCATGTCCTTCACGCTCTTTATCAAGTTTAGTATAATAAACGGAAAGTAATCTTCCGTCTACTTCTATAGACATATAGCCTGCTTTCTTCTCATTAATCAATATCTGCAATTCATCCTGATACGGAGATATTCTGAATTTTATATTTTCCATAATTATGAGATTTGGATTGGACTGAAATTTAAGTTTGAGAATAATCTCTTTTTAAAATTACAAATTAAAATGATATAACCCGTTGATATTTAGTAATATTAACAAAATTTATAATCATTTTAAATTTGAAGAATGGAAAATATACTTATATCTTTTAAGTATTCTTAATTCGGGTGGCCAGAATTTTATCAATTCTGTTCCTGTCTTTATCTACGATTTCTAAGATAAGATTTCCGGCTTTTATTTTATCTCCGGTCTTAGGAATAGAATCTGCCTGGTCTAGGAATAACCCTGAAATACTAATGAATTTTTTTTCCACTCCTTCATCAATTTCTATGTGAAAATATTTTTTAAAATCATGGATCGAGCAGTCGCCATCTATAAGCCAGGAGTTTTCATCCCGTTGTATGATTTCAGGATCTTCTTCGGTTCCGTCGGGAAAGCTTCCCACAAGATCATCCAATATATCATTTAATGTAATGATTCCTTTTGTAGTTCCATATTCATCAATGATGATCGCAATATGAGATCTGTTATTCTGAAAACTTTCCATTAAAGGATAGATATAAGAATTTTCTCCTACAAAAACTACCTTTCTCAGATGTTTTCGTATATTGAAATTTTCATGATCCAGATCGAAAAGATCTTTCATTTTTACAATTCCAATGATCCTGTCAAGATCATTATCCTCTGTTACCGGATAAGTGGAAAAAGAACAAGTCTTAATTTTTTGTTTTACCGTTTCATAATTATCATCAGCATCGAGATATATGATTTTTGATTTGTTAGTGGCTAGTGAATTTACTTTCCGGTCACCTAATTCAAAGACATTTTTTAATACATCATGTTCTTTTTCTTCAATGATGCCGCCTTCTTTTCCTTCCAGAATAATAGACTTTATTTCTTCTTCAGTTACGATTTCTTTCTCATCATCTTTTATTCCAACGATTCTTAATACGGCAATATTGCTTACGGTAAGAAGCCATACGAAAGGAGATGCTAAAAGAGAAAGCCAGTACATAGGCTTGGCAATAAGGATAGAAATTCTTTCCGGAAATTTTAATCCTAATCTTTTAGGGACCAGTTCACCAAAAACGATGGATAGAAATGTGATGATAAGAACTATGATAAAAGAGGCAATACCTCTTGAATAGTGTGAAATAGCCTCAATTTTTGAAACATATACTGCTAGGTCCGAAGTAAGTTTGTCCCCTGAATAAATTCCTAATAAAATTCCGATCAAAGTAATTCCAATCTGAACTGTAGAAAGAAATTTATTGGGATTTTCTGAAAGCTGGACAGCCGTTTTTGCATTGGAATTTCCTTTTTGCTCTTCATTTTTCAGTTTGAATTTTTTAGAAGAAACCAATGCCATTTCCGACATTGAGAAAACTCCGTTAAGTAAAATAAGTAGTAGGATAATGAATATCTCCATAATGGGAATTAATATCTTGATGATTTATGTTAAATGTAAAAATTATTTTCAACATTATCAGTTAGTTATGATTATTTTAACAAAGATTGGCAATTATGATTTGAGAATTGGCATTTTAATTGACCTTATGCTTATAGTTAAACTTTAAATAAAAAGGAAATGAAAAATATATTAGTAACCGCCTTCTTTCTAGGTATGTTTAGTTTAGGATATGCGCAGTCAGATTATTATAACGATTACAGAAGGAGTATTACAGATCTAAACTGGCAGAATGTAGCGGTAGAATTAATTTTGTCTACAACGCAGAAAAATCAGTTATACGCACTTAATGATAGGTATAACGATTATAATTCATGGGATAAGAAATATTCTAAAAATCCGGATAAATGGAGAACAGACAGATATGCTGAAATAGAAAAAATTTTGGGTAAAGAAAAATATAAACAATTTAAAAATAAGTATTATCAGGGACAAAACCCTACGGCTGTTTATAACAGAAACAAAAACAATGATGTGAAATCAAAACAAAAAGTTTCTAAGAAACAGGAACCTATGCATGACAGAGGTCATGATAACAGACGTTAACTCAATTATCAACTATAAATTTTTTTCACAAGAAATCCCGATTATACAATCGGGATTTCTTATAGATAAAAAACCTCTCAGCTGAGAGGTTTTTTAGTTTATAATGAAGGATTAAATTCCGTCAATAATAGTGTTTAATGTAGCACTTGGTCTCATTGCTGCGTAGGTTTTAGCTTCGTCAGCTTTATAATAACCTTCAATATTCTGAGGTTTTCCCTGTGCTCCGATTAATTCTTCGTTAATCTTAGCCTCATTCTGGTGCATTTTTTCAGCAATCGGCTTGAATTTTTCAGCTATTTCAGGGTTAACTGTCTGATTAGCTAAAGCTTCTGCCCAGTACATTGCTAAATAGAAATGAGACCCTCTGTTATCAATTTGTCCTACTTTTCTTGCTGGTGATTTGTCAGTTGCAAGGAACTTAGCATTAGCTTCATCCAATGCATCAGCTAATACCTGAGATTTTGTATTTCCCTGAGTTTGTGCCAAATGTTCTAAAGAAGCCTGTAATGCTAAGAATTCTCCTAATGAATCCCATCTTAAATATCCTTCTTCAAGGAACTGCTCGATGTGTTTTGGTGCAGAACCTCCTGCTCCTGTTTCAAATAGACCACCACCGTTCATTAATGGAACAATAGAAAGCATTTTAGCAGAAGTACCCAATTCAAGAATAGGGAAAAGGTCTGTTAAATAATCTCTCAATACATTTCCGGATACAGAGATTGTATCTTTACCTTCTCTGGCTCTTTTTAATGTTTCAGTCATTGCATCTTTTACATCAAGGATTCTGATGTCAAGACCTGTAGTATCATGATCTTTAAGATATTTTTCTACTTTTTTGATGATTTCTCTGTCATGTGCTCTGCCCTTATCTAACCAGAAAATAGCAGGAGTATCAGAAAGTCTTGATCTGTTTACTGCCAATTTTACCCAATCCTGAATAGGAGCGTCTTTGGTCTGACACATTCTGAAGATATCACTCTTTTCCACTTTTTGAGAAAGAAGAACGTTTCCTGCTTCATCCTGAACTTCAATAGTTCCGTCAGCAGCAGCCTGGAAAGTTTTATCATGAGAACCGTATTCTTCAGCTTTCTGAGCCATTAATCCAACGTTTGGAACAGATCCCATCGTTGTAGGATCTAATTTTCCATGAGCTTTCATATCGTCAATTACGGCCTGATAGAAACCAGCATAAGAACGATCAGGAATGATTGCCACGGTATCTTCTTCTTTACCCTCTTTATTCCACATTTTTCCTCCGCCTCTTACTAGTGCAGCCATAGAAGCATCGACAATAATATCGGAAGGAACGTGGAAGTTAGTAATTCCTTTATCAGAATTTACCATTGCCACTCTTGGTCCGTCAGCAAGTGCTTTTTCAATATCAGCTTTGATATCGGCTTCCTGAGCATTTCCTTTGATTTTTTCAAAAAGATCAGCAAGACCATTATTTGGATTAATATCTAAAGATTTGAAAGTATCAGCATATTTAGTGAAAACATCTTTAAAGAATGTTTCAACAATAGCTCCAAAGATAATAGGATCAGAGATCTTCATCATGGTAGCTTTTAAGTGCGCCGAAAGAAGAACATTTTTATTTTTAGCTTCTTCAATAGCCTGTTGAACGAAAGTTTTCAACGATCTAAGATTCATTACCGAAGAATCAATAACTTCACCAGCCTGAAGGGGAGCGAAATCTTTTAATACATTTTCAGAACCATCAGTTCCTTTGAAAACAATTCTATATTGAGTGGCATTTTCTAAAGTAGTTGAAGTTTCAGTACCATAGAAATCCCCGCTGTTCATATAGGCAACATCTGTTTTGCTGTCAGATGCCCAATCTCCCATTCTGTGAGGGTTAGCTTTAGCGTAATTCTTAACGGCCTTTGGGGCACGTCTGTCAGAATTTCCTTCTCTTAATACAGGATTTACTGCACTTCCTAACACTTTAGCGTATTTAGCTTTAATTGCTTTTTCTTCATCATTTTTAGGCTCTGCAGGATAATTAGGAACTGCAAATCCTTTTCCTTGTAATTCTGCAATTGCTGCATCTAACTGAGGAACGGAAGCAGAAATGTTAGGTAGCTTAATGATATTGGCATCCGGTGTAGTGGCCAGTTGACCCAGTTCCGCCAAAGCATCACTTATTTTTTGATCATCTTTTAAAAACTCAGGAAAGTTAGCTAAAATTCTCCCTGCTAAAGAAATATCTGGAACTGCAATTTCAATATCTGCAGATTTAGTAAAAGCTTTTACAATCGGTAAGAATGAGTGAGTGGCAAGCATTGGAGCCTCATCCGTTAGGGTGTAATAAATTTTCGATTTTTCTGACATTATTATTTGGTATTTATATTCAAAATTTAAAATCTCACAAATTTAGTCATTTTTTAAAATTCTGAATAGTTTTTTAGACTTTTTAACCGAATAAATATCGGAATTTCTGTAGTTTTCATCTTTGAAATCCAAAAAAAAGACCGCCATTTGAATGAGCGGTTTTTTATAGTAACAAAATGGATTTTCAATTTATTTCAAATGAGATCTTAGCATCCATGCTGTTTTTTCATGTTGTTCCATTAAAGTAGTCAGAAAATCAGAAGTACCATAGTCATATTCAAATTTTTCATTGATCTGATCAATGCTTCCTCTTAAATACATAATAATAGCTTCGTGATCAGAAAGAAGATCTTTAATATAGCTTAAACTGTTGTTTTTATTTTCTCTCTTTTCAGAAAGGTGAGTCAGTTCCAGATATTCTTTCATTGTAGCAGGTGCATAATGTCCAATTTTACGGATTCTTTCTGCTACTTCATCAATAACATCTTCCAATTCTGTATACAATTGTTCAAAATAAACATGGACTGTGTGAAAATCCGGACCTTCTATATTCCAATGAGCATTTCTCGTTTTTAAATAAAGTAAGAATTCATCTGCTAAAAGTGGTTCTAAAATTTCTGCAATACCTTCTGTTTGTTTTGGATTAATCCCGATTTGTGTTTTCATATATTTAAAAAATTAAGTTAATTATTTTGTTTTGACAGTAGTAAATTTATCAATTTATAAGCCAATATAGCTTTTTTATTTTTGCTAAAATTAATATTACCGATTTAAATAAACTATATAAAAATAGAACTTTTTTTTAATATTTTTCTTATGTTAAGCTTATTTAATAAAGTAAATTTATGATATATTTAACCTTTAAGAAATGGCAGTCTGGCTGATATTATTTATTTTTGAGTATATAAAATTTAGATAAACTTAGATTATGGCAACGATTACACTAAAGGGCAACGAAATACATACATCAGGAACTTTACCATCTGTAGGAACTGCAATCAGGGAATTTGAACTTGTCGATTCAAATCTGAATGTGAAAACACTTTCGGATTTTGAAGGAAAGAAAAAAGTATTCAATATTTTTCCGAGTATAGATACCGGTGTTTGTGCTGCTTCAGCTAGAAAATTCAATGAAGAAGCCTCTTCTCTTGATAATGCTGTCGTTATTAATGTATCTAAAGATCTTCCTTTTGCATTGGGAAGATTTTGTGCAGCAGAAGGGCTAAATAATGTGGAAACACTTTCTGATTTCAGGGGAAGTTTTGGCGATGATTATGGAGTGACTATTACAGACTCTCCGATGAAAGGGCTGCTGAGTCGGGCTGTGATTGTTACCGATGCAGATAACAAAGTGGTGTATGTGGAGCAGGTTCCTGAAATTGCAAGCGAACCTGATTACAGTGCAGCCATCAATGCATTGAAATAAAATAAGACAAAAGAAAATAATTTATACTGGCCTTGTGGAATCTCATTTTTCACAAGGTTTTTTTGAGTTTAAAAAGTATATAATGAAAGCAGATCATATTATTTTATTCCTGTTTTAAGAATTCTGGATTATGAAAAAGCTGTAGAATTTTATAAAAACTGGCTGGGTTTTGAGATTATCTGTGAGCACCATTTCGAAGAAAACACTCCGGTTTATATGGAAATGAGAAGAGAAGATATTGTTTTGCATTGAAGTGAACATTATGGAGACGAAACTCCCGAGAGCCGTATTTTTATCTGGGAAGAAGGAGTGTCTGATTATCATAAGGAGTTCAAAGGAAAGGATTATAAATATAATAAACCCGGACTTGAAAAGACATTTTATGATGCAATTTTCTTTGCTGTCCATGATCCCTTCGGAAATACAATTCTTTTTAATGAAAAGTATGATGAAAGTAAACACAAAAATATTGAGTTTAATTCAATTCACTAACTTTGAAAAATAAAATTCTTACCCTCAATTTAATTTAATGAAACGTTCAGGAACAGCCGATTTACCTTTGCACTATGGAAAAGTACCGCCATGGCTGTATGAACGTATGTCTGCACTTGGATTATCCATTATGGAAGTGATCCTGATGGATTATGGAAAAGATGAGGTGTTAAGACGTTTGGCGGATCCTTTTTGGTTCCAGAGTTTTGGAGCTGTAATGGGCATGGACTGGCATTCTTCCGGAATTACGACTTCCGTAATGGGGGCTTTAAAACGTGCTATCAACCCCAATTCTCAGTCACTGGGAATTTATATTTGTGGTGGAAAGGGGAAGTTTTCTAGAGAAACTCCTGCAGAATTGATTCGGATTGCTGATAAAACCGGGCTGGATGGAAATGAACTGGTAAAAGCCAGTAAGCTTTCTGCAAAGGTTGACAATACGGCTATCCAAGATGGGTATCAGCTGTATTTACATAATTTTATTCTGGCTGACAATGGAAGCTGGAGTGTGGTACAACAGGGAATGCATGAATCTGATAATACAGCAAGGCGCTATCATTGGCATTCTGAAAATATTAAATCATTTATTGAACAACCTCATACTGGAATTAATGGTGTTTCCAGAGGAAAGATTCTCAATCTGACGGATGTTGATGCTTCTGAGAACAGGAAGGGAATTCTGGATATTTCCCATACGGACTCTGCACAGATCATGAGTGATTTTTCAAGGCTTATCTTACCGGCTCATCATGATGTTCAGGCTTCAGATGTAGATTTGAGAAGGCTAGGTGCTCTTCTGTATGTAACCAGGGAGCAGCAGCCTCAAAATTTTGAAGATCTGCTTATGTTGGAAGGAGTAGGTCCACGAACAATGCAGTCTTTAGCACTGGTAAGTGAAGTTATTCATGGTGCTCCGTCACGATTCAACGATCCTGCACGATTTTCTTTTGCACATGGAGGTAAAGATGGACATCCTTTTCCGGTTCCTACAAAGGTGTATGATGAGAGTATTCATATTCTTAAAAAGGGAATCGAAAAATCAAAGCTTGGTAATTCGGATAAACTGAAAACATTGAATAAACTCCATAAAGTCATAGAAGATACAGAGAAGAATTTTACTCCTGATTTCGATATTCAGCAAGTTATTGAAGAAGAACGTCAAAATTCATGGAGATTCGGAGGGAAAACTGTTTTTGGTGATGCTCAGAAGCCGGAAAAACCGAAATCAATTCAGCTGACCTTATTTTAACCTGATTAAATATTCATACATGGATTATAATGAATCATTAAAAATTTCTTATGACTTTCCCTTTTTTACAGATGAGGAATTAGAAGAAGTATTTAAAGCTCATGAAAAAGTAAGATTTCATAAAGGAGACTCTATTTTAGATGAAGGAAAAATAGCTAATGAGTATTATATTCTTGAAAAAGGATTGATGCGTTCATTTGTCAATGATTTTAATGGTAATGAAGTAACCACTCATTTTTTCACAGAAAATGAAATTGTAATTGAAGTTTCTTCTATTTTTCAAAGAATTCCAAGTCAGGAGAATATTGTATGCATTTCAGACTGTGAAGGCTGGAAAATGGATTTCGAGACTTTTGAGGATTTATTTCATAAAATACCTAATCTAAGAGAATGGGGAAGAGCATGGATGTCTCAACAACTTTTTGTCTATAAACAACGTTCTGTGGAAATGTTTACCCTTTCTGCTACCCGTAGATACCTGAATCTTCTGGAACAAAAGCCTAAGGTAGTACAGTTTGCACCCCTTAAACAAATAGCTTCATATCTCGGAGTTACCGATACCTCTTTAAGCCGGATCAGAAAAGAATTGGTTTCTCATTACAATAAATAACAAAACTTGTCCTATGGCAAGCAGGTTTTAAGATGATCTGTCTAATTTTGGTTTAATAATCTATAATAATTTTAAATCAAGAAATCATGACTAAATTAAATTCATACCTCAATTTTGATGGTAAGGCAGAAGAAGCTTTCACTTTTTATAAATCTGTATTCGGAGGAGAGTTTCTTGGGGAAGTTTACAGAATGGGAAATGCGCCCGGCACAGAAAATCTTTCTGAAGAAGAGAAAAACAGAGTCATGCATATTGCATTGCCCATAGGTAATGATTTACTGATGGGTTCTGATATTGTACAATCATTCGGGCAGAATCTTACAGTGGGAAATAATAATTATGTTTCTATTTTCCCTGATTCCAGGGAAGAAGCTGAGCGGATTTTTAAAGGACTTTCTGAAGACGGAGATATTGAAATGCCTTTGGAAGATCAGTTCTGGGGTGATTATTTCGGAAGCTTTAAAGATCGGTATGGTATTCACTGGATGGTTAATTATAATGCAGAATTCAGGAAATAATCTTATATTTAGCTAAATTAGGGAAGGGTAATTATATTTTAGTTACCCTTCATTTAATAAACCAATAAAAAATATAAGTATGGATCTGATCAAAATTGACATTACGATTTTAGCGCCTGTAGAAAAAGTATGGGACTATTTTAATACCCCAAAACATATTATAAAGTGGAATTTTGCCCATGAAACCTGGCAATGTCCAAGCTCAGAGAACGATCTCAGAGTGGGAGGGAAGTTCAGGAACAGAATGGAAGCAAAAGATAAAAGCTTCGGATTTGATTTTGAAGGCATCTATGATGAGGTTATTCCGAATCAAAAGATCAAATATCATTTGGAAGATGGAAGAAATGTAGAGGTGATTTTTGATAAAATTGACGAAACTACCACGAAAGTAACGGAGATTTTTGACCCGGAAAAACAAAACTCCGTAGAAATGCAGAGAGAAGGATGGTATTCCATTCTCAATAACTTTCATAAGTATGTAGAAAAAAACTAAACCTTTTTTGCACAACGATGATCAATTTAGTAATAATGGCAAAATCCCTCAATTCCATTTATGCAGTTAATCATGTTGAAAATGGAAATTTTTTGGAAGGTGTAATTGCGATACCGGCAAGGCGGGCTCTGGAAAAAGAGAAAATAAATTCACTCGAAAAACTTTCCGCTTATTCCGAAGAAGAAATTCTGAATCTTCATGGATTTGGGAGGAGTACAATAGAGAAACTTAAAGATTATATGAAGGAACATCAGGTTTCTTTTAAAAATAATGATCTGCCGGATTTTTTAGTCAGGTAGATAATAACACCCACCCTTAAATTTAAAATCATGAATAATAATATATTCCCGTGTCTTTGGTATGACGGAGATGCTAAGCAATCGGCAGACTTTTATTGTAAAGTATTTGACGGAAAGATCACTACTGATACGCCAGTCGTCTTAAATATAGATCTTTTCGGGCAGAAGCTGATGCTTCTGAATGGAGGTCCTCATTTTGTGAAAAATGCCTCTATTTCATTTATGGTTATTTGTGAAACAGAAGATGAGGTTCAAAAATATTGGGATCAGCTGATACAAGACGGAATAGCTTTAATGCCGCTTGATTCTTACTCATGGAGTAAAAAATATGGTTGGGTTCGTGATCAATTTGGAGTTACCTGGCAGCTGTTCCTGGGAGAGAAGGCTGGAGACCAAAAGATAATTCCTACACTCATGTTTATTCATCAGAATAATGGGAAAGCAATGGAAGCTATGAATTTTTATACAAAGATATTTCCTGATTCCAGAATTGGAAATATTTTAAAATATAAGGACGGAGGTGAAGGACATGATATCACAGAAGATCCGGGGAATGTTCAGCATGCTCATTTCGTAATCGATGGCTACAGCTTATTCTGTATGGATAATTCTTATGATCATCAGTTTGATTTTAATGAAGGGATTTCTATGGTGGTAATGACGGATAACCAGGAGCAGACAGATCTTTATTGGTCCCATCTTATTTCGGGAGGAGGAAGAGAAAGTATGTGTGGCTGGCTGAAAGACAGATATGGGTTGAGCTGGCAGATTGTTCCCAAAAGGTTAATTGAACTGATGAATGATGCTGATCAGGAAAAAGCGCATAGAGTAGTACAGGCTATGATGAAAATGCGGAAAATTATTATTCAGGATCTTGAAAACGCTTATAATTCTTAAATTGATTTCGGCTTGGTGTTTGATGTAATTGATAAAAGATTTGCTTATGAAAACACAGAACAAGTCAAAATCAAAATCGAAAGTTCCTAAGGAAGGACTGTTTCCTGAGATTATCCGTGAGAACTATACAGGAAGTAAAAAGCTTCTCAATAAAAAAGCACTTATTTCAGGTGGCGATAGCGGAATAGGACAGGCGGTAGCAGTTCATTTTGCAAGAGAAGGTGCAGATGTAGCTATCATTTATAAAGAAAGTGATAAAGATGCTAAAGAAACCAAAAAGCTTGTAGAAAAAGAGGGGAGAACCTGTATGGTACTCAAAGGTGATCTTACTAAGAAAGTTTTCAGGACAAAATGTGTAGGGAAAATTAAATCGACCTGGAAAAACCTGGACGTTCTGGTTAATAATGCAGGAATTCATACTTCGAAAAATAGCCTTGAAAAAATTTCTGATGAGCAGATCCAGGAAACTTTTGATACCAATATCATTTCTATGATTTCCTTTACGAGAGATTTTCTTCCTTTGATAAAAAGTGGTGGCAGGATTATTTGTACAACATCTGTTACTGCCTATAGAGGAAGTGATCATTTGATTGATTATGCTGCGACTAAAGGTGCTATTTTATCTTTTATCCGCTCCTTGTCCACTAATCTTGCCGAAAAGAAAATTCTTGTTAATGGAATTGCTCCCGGCCCCATCTGGACTCCTCTTGTAAAAGAAACTTTTAATGACCTTTCAGCTTTTGGAAAAGATACTCCGTTGAAACGGGCGGGACAGCCTTCGGAAGTAGCACCTGCCTTTGTATTTCTGGCGTCTGAGGATGCTAATTTTATTACCGGAGAAGTCATTCATATTAATGGAGGTGATTTTGTAGGAGGCTAATTCAGAATAATATTTATACCATAATCATAAAACTAAAAAATATGGAAACTTTATCGTACGAAACAGAAATCAATGCTCCATTACAGAAAGTATGGGATATTTTATGGGGAGAAGAAACTTATAATCAATGGACCCGTTTCTTTAGCCCTGACTCGACCATGAAATCGGATTGGAAAGTAGGAGGAAAGACTTATTTCCTTAATGCCAATGGTGAAGGAATGGTTTCAACGATAGAAAGTCTGAATGAACCTCATGAAGTTATATTTCAGCATCTTGGCATGGTGAAAGATGGAGTAGAGGATACTCAAAGTAAAGATATAGTAGATTGGCAGGGTGCTCAGGAAAAATACTTTCTTATCGATCTGGATGGAAAAACCAAACTGCATGCTGAAGTCCAGGTAGAAAGAGAATGGAAAGAGGATATAAATACTGGATTTATAAAAGGGCTTGAAGTAGTTAAGAATTTGGCAGAACAATCATGAAGCTGCTGACCATTCTTTTTGTAACTTTTATCCTTGCTTTAATAGGGACAAAGCTTTTTGAAGGAAACTGGAATTTTTTATTCGCCGGGAATTTGGGTATGACAGTATTTATTGTATTTACCGGTTTGGCACATTTTAAATTTCAAAAAGGAATGACGATGATGATACCGGATTTTATTCCTGCCAAAATGTTTTGGGTATATGTGACAGGAATTATGGAAATCGTTGCCGGAATAGGCTTAATGATCCCTCCGATTAGAGAATTGACAGCATTTTTACTCATTATGTTCTATGTCTTGGTTTTTATTGCCAATATTAATTCTTCAAAAAAGAGAGTAAATTTATTCAAAGCTGATTACTCTGGGCCCGGGATGAGCTATCTTTATAAAGAAAGGATTCCTATGCAGTTTATCCTGATTGCATGGACCTGGTATTTCGGGATTTACTTGAATTAAACTGACATTATTTCACATCATATCAAGACGGAGAGTAATTTGCTTTCCGTTTTCTGGTTTTAAGACTAAATAGAAATTTTTTTTAATATTATTAAAGTAAAATAAAAAGTATAATCGTCATAGTAATATATGGAGGTTGTCGAAAAAATAATAATGCCACAGGAGGAGAAAGAAAATATCATTTCACAGACCGTTTCCAAGTACGGAGGAAAACTGATGTCTTTTATTCGCCCCAAAGTGAAGAATACAGAAGATGCCGAAGATATCCTGCAGGAAGTATGGTATCAGTTCAGCAGTCTTACCAATCTTTCTGAGATCGTAAATGTAGGTGGATGGCTATACAGAGTAACCTCCAATAAAATTACAGATCGTTACCGGAAAAAGAAAACGGAAAACCTGGAAGACTTTGTATATGAAGACGAAGACGGTGGTTTCTCAATCAAAGATATTTTATTATTGGATGAAGGAGCCAGTCCTGAACTTAAGATATTTCAGGATGAGATCTGGAAAAAATTATTTGAAGCACTGAATGAGCTCCCTGAAAAGCAAAGATTGGTTTATGAAGAGAATGAACTGAACAGTAAAACACTTCAGGAAATAGCAGACGAACAGGGGGAAAATATTAAGACCATCATCAGCAGAAAGAATTATGCGGTGAAGCATTTAAGAAATAGATTGAGAGAATTATACGATGATTTAAACAGTTAGAAAGAAGATATCATGAATACTAAACATAAAAAAAGATGGGGCCTTTTAATATTATGCCCACCTCTTATTTTCCTTGCCGTTACAGGAGTTGTAATGTGGCTTTGGAATACTTTGCTTCCTGAAATTATAGGAGTAAAAGAGATTAATTACTGGCAGGCTATGGGAATCCTTGTATTAAGTAAAATACTTTTTGGAGGCTTCCATGGGAAATTCGGAAGAAATAACTGTGGAGGTGGTTTCAGAGAAAGAAAGCAAATGATGGAAAAGATGGGCAACTTTTCTTCAGAAGAAAGAGAAAAATTCAGAGAAATGTGGAAACAGAAATGCTCCGGAAGTTTTTTTCAAAAAAATAACGAATAGTTTAAAGTAAAATATAAAACGCATTCGTCTATATAAAAAGAAGTAGT
>NZ_JALAHD010000032.1 GCF_022712095.1 Chryseobacterium sp.
GTACAAAATGGACTTATGCATTATAATTTGATTTAATTCAACATTATTTCTCTCTTAATAAAAAGGAGTATGATATCGAATCAGGGCTTATTTATAGATTGAGCAATACATTTACAAAATAGTTTCTTCCTTTTCTCGGAATATGGTTCCAATCCGCATAAGTGGAATACCATCGGTCAAAAATATTTTCTATCCCTATTTTAAAGGTCAGTCTGGTATTATCCCATTTGAATCCATATCCTAAAGCCGCATTATAAATAAGATAATCTGAAGTTTTTCCTTCTCCGTATTCAGGACTGTATTCATTTTTTTTACCGGCACCATTTATTCTGACTTCTGAAATGAAATCACTCTTCTTAAAAGTAAGTTGAGAAGTGTACATTAAAGGAGCTGTTAAAGGAATTGTATTTTTCTGTTTATCCTTTCCTAAACTATAAGAGATACGGTTATTCCATTCAAAATAATTCAAAAACCTATAATTAAATTGAAAATTGGTATTGAACAGGGAAACGTCGTGTATGTTCATATATAATTTAACCCCATTCGCTCCAATAGTCATAGAAGATAAAGAAGAATCTATTTTTCCGATGATATAATCAGGAAAATAGAAGTAATTCGCATCCAGACTTATATCAAAAGACTGCTTTTTCATTTTCAGGATCAAAGAAGTTTCTAATGATCTTTCTTTTTTAATTCCCGGATTTCCGATATAATCATACGCATCAAAACTATTAAATAAATAAAAACCATAGGCTTCTGAAACAGAAGGTGCTCTTTCCCCATATCCACCTCCGGCAGATACATACCAGCCGTCTTTAGAATAACGGTAATAGGCTGAACCTTTTATCAGGAACCGTTCTTTATCCTTATTCATATCGGGATAAAATATCTGCAGGCTTTTTAATCCGAAATCACTTTGAAGACTTTCTTTCTGAGCACTTATCCGGGAAGAAATATAAATTGAATTGTTTTCATTAATAAAATACTCATCTTCCAGATACAATCCCGTATTGAAAGTCCGGACATCGGGCCAGGTATACATAAACATCGCTTTTTCTGACGGATCAGCAGGGTACATGGTCATCTCAGCGAGAGACTGATTGTAATAACCTTCCCAGTTCACCATAAATGAATGCCTGCCTTTATTTCCTTTTATTTTTGAATAAAAACCGTACGTTTTACTCCAGCCTGGCATATCCATATGGATCGCAATATTCGGACGCTTAGTATCATCCATGACATGGGTAATATCATTAAAATAAACTTTCGTTTCCCATAAAGAAATCAAGTCTGATATCTTTTCCTTTTTATAAGTAAGAGAACCAATCCATGCTCTGGCCGACTTTACATCCATAGGTAATGCAGGGTATCCTACATTTGAAGCATCATCATAGATGAAAGAGCCCTCCAATGTTCTTGACTTTTTTAAATCAACTCCCAGATTGGCGTAAGCATTCCATTTTTCAAATTGGGAAAAATCAACTTCCTGATGATTTCCCGCCGAATAATTCTCACTTTTCCTGTGAAATATTCCAAAGTTAGTATAAAACCGGGAAGAAGAATAGGATACATTTCCTCCATTGCTATGATAATTGCCATTCGATTCATAGCCTGTAACAAGAGAAGAATTCCACTTCCGATCTGAAAATCCGGTTTTATTAAGCTGCAGATCGATGTTCCCTCCGATATTATTTCCTCCATGCGGGCCACCTTCCAGCCCTGAAGATATAGCAATCTGATTCAGGTTTGATATTTCTACATAAGAGGTCACAGGGTCCATCTTATCAGTACATGCATTGAAAATCTTCATTCCGTCTATGGTTACGGAAGTTCTTTCCGTAGTCATATTATTAAGAACAGGCTCCCATGCATAATTACCTCTTTTAATCATCCGGATCTTACCTGAGTTCTCCATGTATTCATCAAGTGATGACAGAGGTTTAGATTCTTTTCGCAGATCTACTCCTCTTTGCCCCATAATGGTAATACGTTCAATATTTCCTGTGAGAATGGAATCTTTTGTTTGGGCATATAACGGAATCTGGGCAATACATCCCAGCAAAATAACAACCTTTTTCATCTCCTAAAATTCTACTTCAAAATACAGACTGCTTGAATCATTAGCAGCTGTCACTTCTTCACCTTTTAATACATTTCCTTCTGAACTTAAAACCATGAGATTAAGCTTCCAGTATCCTGTCATGGTAAGCGATACTTTTCCTTTATAAAATCCGGAAACTGAGTCAGAAATAAGAGCTGTATTATTAGGAGAGCTGTGATTTCCCATACCGGGCATTCGGGGATCAAGCTGTATTGTATAGCCATCGACCGGCAGGAAAGTATCCATATCCTGCATTTTAAAAAGGTATGCTGTCATATCATTCATACCTACCACAGGAGAAGATGGTCCTGTCATAGCAAGAACATAATTCTGATTATCTGCTCCTGTAAATACTTCAACATTTCTCTTAACGGCAGCATCTACCTGTATGGAATCTTTAAGCTGATAAGTCTGACCATTGAGTTTAAGGTTAAAAGTCAATTCCCAGTTTTCTGAATCATTTCCTGCCATTTGGAAAATGATAAATCCTTTGTAGTAGCTTTGATTACTGACTTTCTCTATAGTACTATAAGGGCAGGAGTGGGACATGGACATCATGTTCATCACGGGATGCCATGTCAGGCTCCCGTTATTAATAATTTCTCCTGTTGCTTTATTTTTTACCTGAAGATAGACTTCATTGTATCCGGTACTTAATTTACCCGTTGAATTAAAAATTGAAACAGTATAATTATTATCAGTTATATCCTGAATTTTAACCAAAGAAGGAGTCTCCGGTGAAACAGGAAGATCATTATCATCATTCCCGTTTTCACAGGAAAGAAGAAAAAGAGAAATTAAAAGACTGATAACCAAAACAGTATATTGATATATATTTTTCATGTTTGTAAAATGAATTTATTTATTAAATAGTAGATCTATAGCATGAAAGGCCTTCATACTAAAAATCATGATGGAAAACAGATGATATCTTCAAGAAAGATATCGATAAATAAAAACATTAAACGGTGGGAGGTTTGATCACCTGCGAATACAGAAAATATAGGTAAGAATCTTTATAGAAAAAATTCTTTTCTGTGAATGATAACTCTTGAGTTGTGTTTTGAAAGGTTAATCGTTCGGTTCCCAGAAAAGCATCAATAAATTTAAATCCGCCATTCATCTTTGAATTTTCTTCATTAGCTGTTTTTGCCATTTCTTTAGCAAGGTAACATTTACCATTACATTTTAAATCTGCTTTCTGCGCATTGACACATAAAACTTTAGAAATATAATCATAATTAAGGGCATAGTCCAATAAAGGGATTAATGGACGAAGAGACAGGAATAATGTTAAAAAAAATATGGAGAACCATCTCATACTGTAAATATAGTTCTTAATATCCTGTATAAAGAAAAAAAAGATATGATTTAAGACAGTTTTGTCATTTAATATAAAAATCCTTCTTCAGAATCTTTCTGAAAAAGGACAAAAACAATAACAAGTTTTATTTTATACTATAAATAATGAAGCTATAGCCTGCGCGTCACTTCCACTTAGAATTTCATCATATGCTGCGGAACCTGCAGGGGCTCCAAAAGTGGAAGCCGTATTATAGCCTGCCTGCTCTGTATTATCTTCTCCTGTATACACGGGATTAGTAGCCGAAGGCATATTTCCCCCGTCAGCCAATTCTATCCAGCCTTTATTAGCTCTCATTCTTCTTACTTGGGAAGCATGTCTGGCTTCTACAGAATGTATCTGCAAAGCAGCCTGTAAAACAGTTTTATTGGACATTACATTTCCAGCCTGCCCTTTATAAGCCCTGACACCTGTGTCTTCAAAAGCTTGGGCCAAAATAAGAAACTGATTATAATCACTAAAAGGAGAAAAATTTCCATTAGCAGTAAAATCAAAAGTGGGCTTAGCTCCCGGAGTTACTCCCATACTTGTCAAGACACTTTTCAAAAAATTAACATGAGCAGACTCATGCTTGGAAATTTGCATAAAAACAGTCCGGTCTGAACTAGGAATTAAACCAGCTGCAGACAGTCCCAGGCTGTAATATTCATTTTCAAGATATTCCAATACCAATGCTAGTTGAAGTGCGTCTGTGAGAGTACTTTTCATTACATTCTTTCTTTCATTTGGGTTAACAACATTTGCTTTGGCAGGACTGGAAAATATGACTCCTAATCCTAACGGAGCTGATGCTATAGCTGCTTTTTTTCCAAATTTGGAAATTTTGGAAATGGATACTGACCTTGAAGTTTCAGTGGTAAAAAACTTATCATCTGAGAGTTTATCTAATAATTTAAGAATATTCATAATAATAGATTTTGATGTTAAATAATTAATTGATTCCCTGTTCCTTCCAGGAAAAAGGTGTTTTTATAAACCCTCCCGCAGCCATCACAATATCTTTCGGCTCTTTGGCAAGATCCAAACCATTGGTATTAATTACATCATCTCCAGAAAAATCTGCTGAACCCGGGTTAATTAAATCGCGAATAGCTGAAGCATGTCTTGCTTCTACTGAAACTATCTTACCTGCAATAACAAGATAATTAACATTAGAAATATACTTTCCAGCCCCATTGTATGCTGCCACACCTGTATCTTCAAGAGCTTTAGCCGTTGCCAGCACAGAGTTTCTATCATTAAAATTTACACCCGAATATTGAAACTCCAATGTTGGTAACACATGAGAAGTTGCACCACTAATAGCTGCTTTAAAAAAATCCCTGTGAATTACTTCGTGATGGTAAAGATCGGTAAAAATTTGTTTTTCAATACTTGAGATACCCGAATAAAAATTATTAACCACTTTAGTGTAAAAGTCGGCCTCAAGCTG
Organism: Chryseobacterium sp.; assembly: GCF_022712095.1. GTDB lineage: Bacteria > Bacteroidota > Bacteroidia > Flavobacteriales > Weeksellaceae > Chryseobacterium. The sequence goes on from NZ_JALAHD010000032.1 coordinate 4,897, forward strand.
TTCAAGGGCGTAGGCATAGTTAAGAATTCCTACATCTCCTTCTCCAAGATCAAAAACAGGTTCAACAACCTCCATAAAATTATCATCATCATCACAGCCCATCAAAGTAAGACCTGCCATAGCAAGACCTACACCGCTTAATTTTAAAAAATTTCGTCTACTGGTATCCAAAGTAACACCACGGTTAGAAACTTGAATGTCTTTTTTCATAATAGTTATTTTTAAATATTTGGTTTTCAATAAAAAAACAATACAAAGTTCATTGTATTGTTTTTTAACTTTATGGCATAAGAACCGTATCTATTACATGGATAACTCCATTAGATTGATTAACATCTGCAATAGTAACTTTAGCAGTGTTACCCTTAGTATCTTTTACATAAAGATCTTTGCCTTTTGTCCAGAAAGTAAGCTCTTCACCTTGTACAGTTTTCATTTTACTCATTCCATTACCGGCTTTTACTGATGCCCAAATTTGTTTTGCGCTGTATCTTCCCGGAAGAACATGGTAGGTTAATATCTGGGTTAGTTTTTCTTTATTTTCAGGTTTTACAAGTGTCTCCACTGTCCCTTTAGGAAGCTTTGCAAATGCTGCATCCGTGGGTGCCAATACGGTAAATGGTCCTGCACTTTCCAAGGTCTCTACCAAACCCGCTGCTTTTACAGCTGCAACCAGTGTTTTATGATCCTTAGAATTAACTGCATTTTCTATAATATTTTTAGAAGAATACATTGGAGCTCCTCCCACCATTACTGTTTTTTCTTTTAGCATTTGTGCTGATACCTTCCCGCTAAAAGCAAATGAGAAACTCATTAATACTAATACCGCAATTTTGGATTTTGTTTTCATTGTCTTTGATTTTTTTTAATTAATAATATTTGATCTTTGTTCTTAATGGCATTTACGACAAGTATGTTATTTTTAGATTTAAAAAGTTTAAAATAAAAACATAAAAAACTGTTAAACAGTTACTTATTTTTTAATCCGAGAATAAAATCCAAACAGATCGAGTTCATACAAAAACGTTTTCCGGTAGGCTGTGGTCCATCTTCAAATACATGTCCTAAATGAGATAAACATCTTCCACATAAAACTTCAGTTCTTACCATGTTATAAGAGGTATCCTTCCTATAAATAACACTTTTATTACGAACAGGCATATAAAAAGAAGGCCACCCACAGGTAGTTGCAAATTTTGAGGTTGAAAGAAAGAGTGCATTTCCACAAACAGCACAGTAATAAGTCCCTTTTTCATCAAACTCATAATATTTACCCGTAAAAGCTGTCTCAGTAAGTCCTTCCCGGGCGACCTTATAAAGCTCGGGTTTCAATATTTTCTTCCATTCCGAATTACTTACTTTAAGCTTGGTTAGATCAGTATGTGAATAATAAGGATTTTTAATTTTGAAGTTTCCATAATCTTGCGCCGATAGCTTTCCCATTCCTATAATAATCAGAGAAAAAAAGCTCAAAAATAGTTTTGTAATAATATTATTCA
>NZ_JALAHD010000033.1 GCF_022712095.1 Chryseobacterium sp.
CAATTATACTTATCAAAATATTCTTAAATTTGCAAAAACTCACAAATGTTTGAAATAGAACCTACAATGCTTCCTTTTCTTTTGATTTTCAGCTTGGGAATAGCATTATTTCATACGCTTATTTTAGGTGACATGCTTACTAATAAGCTTAAGCCCAAGTGGCTGATGTTTGTGCTGGACCCACTGATTATACTTATTGGTTACTTTCTTTTTCCAAAACAATCAGGGATCATTTTCATAGGATTATTTTTGTCTGTTTTTATTTTAGGGATTCTGCTATTTATTTCAGAAGGAATAAAAGACGGGATCGGATCTTTTAAGGAAGCCAGAACAAAAAATATTCCTGTTTGGAAAATCCTCGGAAGTGGCATATTAAGTATTTTAGTACTTGTGTTATTTTTCTCTTTAGGCATTTATAGTTTTTTTTTAATTATATTCATACTAATTCTGGGCACCATACTTCCCAGCAATAAAAACCGGTTTTATTTTTATCAGCGAACTCTTCCGACATCAACCATAAAGGGTATAGCTATGGGGCTTTCTGAAATTTCAGGAAAAGCAAAAGCTATTACCGCTGTGATCAGCCCATATACTAAAACCCGCTGTGTCTGCTATATTTATACAATAGATGAAGTTTATACTTCTACAGATAGTGATGGAAAAAAAACTACATCCTATAAAGAAATTCAAAGAGAGGAAAAGCTTAATAATTTTCTTATAGAGGACCCAACAGGAGAAATAGAAATCATACCGGAAAAACTTGAATGGATTAATATAAAGCCTTCTTATCAGGAAGAATTTGCCAGTCACCGTTATACAGAATATACGTTAAGCGAAGATACACAGTTCCTTCTCATAGGCCAGGCTTTTTATGAAGGAGCAAAACCTGTTTTCCGTTTTGATCAGAATAATAAGGTTTTTGGTATTGCCCCTTTAGATGCCGTTAATTTTTCCAATAAATGGAGACCCCTCAAATTAAAAGCAATAACGGTAATATCCTGTATAGGGATCATCTGCGCTTTTATACTGATCACTCCCATGAGACTAGAAGGGAACAGACTTATTATTGAATCCTTAAGTCTGAGAAAATCTTCTTTTTTTAATCATCTTAATGATATTTTTAATTTTTTTAATCCCTTTCAATAATGATTGCTATTCTAATTATCATCCTCGTTACAGTAGGACTTTTTACCTTTTTGATCAATATATACAACCGTCTTGTTATTTTAAAAAACAATACTGAAAAGGCTTTTGCCAATATAGATGTAGTACTGAAACAAAGAGCTGATGAAATTCCCAATATCATAAAAACGGTAAAAGCTACTGCTCTTAATGAAAATACGATTCTCAAAGAGCTAACAACGTTAAGAACTCAATATCTCAACACAGATAATAGCAATGACAAAATAAAGATTGCTGAAAATATAGAAGGAAAAATGAAATCTTTTATGATGGTTACAGAAAACTATCCGGATTTAAAGGCAAGCAGTTCCTATCTGGAACTCCAGAAGAGACTGAGTGAACTGGAAAACATCATTGCGGACAGAAGAGAATATTTCAATGAGTCCATTAATTTATATAATATAGGTTTAGACGTATTTCCAGATATTATATTTGCAAGAATACTGAACTACAGAAAAAAGGAAATGCTGAAAATTTCCGATGCAGAAAGAGTATATCCTGATTTCAACATATAAATATGGAAATAGATTTAAGTATTATTCTGAAGTTTTTCAGCACCGAAAAATTCGTTGGTGGGCTCGCTATAGTTGTTCCTGTATTTACAGTAGGAACCTTACTTCTGTATAATATTTTCAGAAAGATTCCCATCATAAAAAAGGGATTACAATTCCTTATGCTTACGTTTGGGCTTTCCATTATCATTTTTATTCCTTTCTTATTTTTTTCTGCTTTCCTACCGGTTGAGAACATAAAACTAATTTTAATATTAATTGTTATCTGCACAGGTGTAAGTATCTATACCCTTTTTAATACACAGGATACTATTAATTTTATTAAAGATTTTTCAAAAGATACACCAACTAAAAAATAATGGGGAAATTTATTTTAATAGCACCGTTCATTTTCACTTTTATACTCTTATATCTGCATCATTTAAGAACAAATAAAAACACGAAAAAAGATAAAGAGCCTTTTTCTCTTATCCCTTACATTTATCCGGCAATTGTCAGTTATGTTGTTTCGCTGTGTTTCTTAGTTATTTTGATTGGTTTCATAAATATTCTCAATAGTCCATCTTATACAGCTAAAGTTATTGACCAGCATATTTGGGATCCTAATGAGAAATTACACACTGCTTTAATCGAATTTAAAGACAAAGACAATCGGATTAACCAAAAGATTTTGGAATATAACGAAGAAACTCAATTAATGCAGGGGGAGACAGTAAAAATTTACTTTCAGAATAAAGCAGACACAGCCCATACAGCTGATTCTAAAATAATCACTTTGGGAATATTCGGTACTTTTCTTTTTATATTAGGAATTCTTCTTCTATGGGCAATATTATATGCACTGGGCAAAGATTATTCTTTCATCATTAAAATGGGGCTAACTTTTCTTTTGTATCTAGTGCTTCCTGCAGGGATGCTTTTTTTTATCGGGGTCTTTGGATGGCTTTTATGGGAATATTTCGAAGGAAGAAAAGATTTACCCATAGCAGTTATAGGAATGTGCAGTATATTCATTACAGTATTAATACCTGCCTTTTTCGGTTATTTAAAAATGCTTTTTAAAAATAAAGAGAATAAGGATTTCTAATCAAAAAATAGTTTTAAATAAAAGTATTACTTCCTTATCACTTAGGAAAAGTAATAAATCATAAGTAAAAAGACTTTATTACACCACCAGAATAATGAACATATTATTTTACATATCAATTCTATTTACTCTTATCCTTCTATTATTAAATTACAGAAGAAGATGTTCCGAAGAAGATAAAGGTATTTTTTTCTGGCTGACCTTTCTTTATCGTGGAATTCTTGTTTTTGTATTTTCCTTATGCTTTTCAGCCATATTCCTAGGTGTAATATCTGCTATCAATACGCCCATTTATACAGCCAAAGTGGTGAGCCAAATTGGGATCTCGGATGAAAAATCCACCAACATACAGATTGAGTTTAAGGACAGAAATAATCAACTAATTACAAAGACATTAAAATATAATAGAGATGCTCCCCCTAAAATAGGAAAAACGATAAAGATTACCTATAAAGAAGGAGACGATGTAAAAACTCTACAAACAGCTAGAATAACCATTGGAATTTTTAGTGTTTTTGCCTTAATACTTGGAATAGCATGGCTGTTTACAGTTCTGTATTCGTTAGGGCAAGATTATTCTTTTATTACTAAAATATTAGTTATTCTTACCTTATTTATTGTTGTCCCTGCAGCAATACTAATTTTCATAGGTATATTAGGATGGATATTATGGGAATATTATGAAGGAAGAAAGGATTTACCACAAATAGCAATAGGCTTGTGCAGCATTTTTATAACGGTTTTAATTCTTGCGTTCTTAGGTTATTTTAAATTACTCTTCGGAAATAAAGAAGGTATGATTTCTGATTTGGAGAGACAGATCTCAGGAAAGTTGGATCCTTTTTAATCAAAAACGGCCTGGTAAAACCAAGCCGTCCTGTCTACTTATTTCTCCTCCACTCCAAAAAAACAAAGATTACAATCAAAATAAGACAAATAATCTGGAGAAACAGTAGGCGATCATCCTTATCAAAAGCCTGAATTATCAATATAATAAGTAAAAGCAGGTAACATACATATTTCATAACTTCTTTTCTTTATGGCAATCCCCCTTCTTTTACACAGCTGTGATAATCTGTTTCCGCATCAGAATTACAGATAATCATCATGGTAGTAGCTACCGCCCCTCCAATTACGGTACCTGCCCCCAAGCTGATCAATCCTGAAGCTGCTACTCCGGCCATTGATATGGCATAATTCCTCATACAACGTCTGGATGTTTTCACATAAGTAGCATGACAATCCTTTTTGAAGAAAGCCCCTTCCTGCTCATCATATCCAAGCTGGCTATCAATTTCCTTTATAAGCATGCTTTCCCTCTCTTTCTCATTATAACGGGAATAAAATTCTTTATTTTCCTCAACAAATACTTTTGTATTTTCTCCTATTTTACGGTATAAGGTTATCAGCCCTTTGATGTTCCGAACTCCCGCATCTCTGTAGAGAGTTTCCAATTCTTTCTCCGTGGTAATACTGTTTATTTTAGACTGGATTAAGGAGTGATTTACATTCTTTTCTCTATCAAGAATATTCTGTATCTCAACTTGATCAGAAAGTAGTTCAGCTACATAACTTGATAAAGTTCTAAGTGATAGTTTAGAAGTTTCAGAGATTGATTCATTTCCGAATCCTGTGTCCTGTAGGGGTAGGTCGTCATTTGAATTACAAGATTGAAAGACCGTCAGGAATGAGAGCATTCCCGCTACGAATAATTTTTGTTTCATCATTTTATTATTTAATGTTCCAGTCCAAAACTATAAAACTTAATTCCCTTAAAAGTGAAAATTTATTGTATTTTTATTGTATATTTTGTGTACATATTGCAAGTAAGTTGTACATTTTTTTTGCATATTTGTAAAAAAAAGACATGCAAAAAGAGAAGCTTCGTACAATCAGAAAAAAGAAAGGATATACACAACAGCAGATCGCTGATGTAATTGCCACTGATGTTTCCAACTACAGCCGAAAAGAAAGCGGAGATGTAAAAATCATCAGAGATGAATGGGAAAAAATCGCTTCTTTTTTAGAAATCCCTATGGAGGATATCTATGAAGATGATGATGCTCAAATTATCGTTAACAATGACCATCCTGTTTTTAATGACAGTTCTTCCTCAGGATATTTCAACCATTTTAATAATACGACCATCCCTTTATCTATTGTAGAAGAACTACAGAATTATATCAAAATTCTAAGGGAAGAGGTACAAAGGCTGAAAGAGGAAAATAAAGCTTTAAAAGAAAAAAAATAATTCGTATTTAAAGCTCCTGTAAAGGATCCCAAAACAGCTTTTTGATATTTTTTATCCTGAAATTTTCAATAACAATTCCTTCAGCCTCAAGCTTAGGTAAGAATTCTTTTACAGATAAAGTTCCGGAGCTGGAAATCACACGGTGAGCCGGCACATCTTCGGGGCAACCGCCCATCGCCTTTCCTACATGTCGGGAATGGTTGGGATAGCCTACTGCTTTTGCTATAGCCCCATAGCTGGAAACACGCCCTTTCGGAATAAGCCGGGTAATTTCGTATACCTGCTGCTTGAAAATTTCGTCCATACATCAAATGTAAAACTTTATTTTAATATTTCTCCTTAGGGTTAAATAAAAAGTTTCATTACTTTTTCCCTGCAAGCATGTTTAAACAAAACAATTACGAAGAGGGCAAAAACAAAGCTGATCACCCGATGCCCAATCTTTTAAATTCATATCTTTGCAAAAATCAAAAACATGAACAAACCTATTACTGAATTCATAGAGAAATATTATCTGCATTTTAATGCGGCTTCATTAGTAGATGCTTCCAAAGGCTATGTAGCTCACCTTAAAGAAGGTGGAAAAATGATGATCACTTTGGCTGGAGCAATGTCCACTGCAGAATTGGGAAAAATTTTAGCGGAAATGATCCGTCAGGACAAAGTGCAGTTCATTTCTTGTACAGGAGCGAACCTTGAAGAAGATTTGATGAATTTAGTGGCTCATTCACATTATGAAAGAGTACCTCATTACAGAGACCTTACTCCACAGGATGAGTGGAATTTATTGGAAAAGGGACTTAACAGGGTAACCGATACATGCATTCCTGAAGAGGAAGCATTCAGAAGGTTACAAAAGCATATTTATGAAATCTGGAAAGACGCTGAAAACAAAGGTGAGCGTTATTTTCCACACGAATACATGTACAAAATGCTTTTATCAGGAGTACTAGAACAATACTACGAAATCCCGAAAGAGAATTCATGGATGCTTGCCGCTGCTGAGAAAAACTTACCTATCGTAGTTCCGGGATGGGAAGATTCCACTATGGGAAATATCTTTACTTCTTACTGTATTAAAGGAGACTTAAAGCCTTCCACAATGAAATCCGGTATCGAATATCTGGCTTATCTTGCAGATTGGTATCCTAAAAACAGCGGTGGAAAAGGAGTTGGATTCTTCCAGATCGGTGGAGGAATTGCAGGAGATTTCCCAATCTGTGTAGTTCCGATGCTGTATCAGGATCTTGAAATGCATGATATTCCTTTCTGGTCTTATTTCTGCCAGATCTCCGATTCTACAACTTCTTACGGATCTTATTCTGGAGCGGTTCCAAATGAGAAAATCACCTGGGGAAAACTAGATATCAATACACCAAAATATATTGTAGAGAGTGATGCTACGATTTGCGCACCATTGATGTTCCAATATATTCTTGAAAATTCTTAAGAGTTTATTTTTAAATATATTAAATCCTGAGGAAGTTTCCTTGGGATTTTTTTGTAGGATGGTTTATGAGTAGTCATTTTTTTAACACAAAGTTTATGGTTGAGGGCAAAGAAGAGCAGCTTCATCATTGATGAAAGGCGGGTTGCTAGAGGGGTTAGATTTCCCAGTACGCTCGAAATGATCGTGTATAGAGAATGATATCTAATGATGTGGATATGATGTTTGTACTATATTAAATTGGGTAAGAGTAATTTGAAAGTGAATATTATATATTGAGGCTGATTACAAAAAAAGCTGTCTCAATATGAAACAGCCTTCGTGTAAAAATTAACCTTGCCAAGCCTCAACATTCAAAATTTCTATTTTCCTGTCTCCATCTTTGAAAGGCCATTCGACAACATCTCCTACTTTATATCCTACTACTGCCAGTGCAATATCAGATAAGATAGAGTGTTTGTTTTTTTTAGGTTTTGCTCTTGTAGATGCTACAAAAATATATTCGTGCTCAAAATCCTGAGTATGATCCTTCAGCGTTACTTTACGGTCCACAGTTACTATATCAGCTGGAAGATCCCTTCTTAATACCTGCTTAGCTCCTTTTAATTCTGCTGCAAGCCTGTTTTCTTCTGCTATACTTACTTGTTTTCTTCTTAGATGTTCTTTTATTGCATCGTAAATTCCGGTAGTTACTGTAATATTTTCTGACATTTCTGATTGTTTTTTAAATAAAAAAATGATGAACCTTTATCATGATTCAGCATAGAAATACATGGACTTTTCGTCCATTTTTCCTATGAAAATTCATCAAATTGTAAAGATTGTATTAACTAGGTCCCTGTCCTGAATCCCGACAGGGCTTATTGAATAAACTCTTTAGAGCTTTTTAAAAAAGAATCAGTATGTAAATAAAACAATGATAACAACAGTCCCGAAAAACGATGCCTTGCGGATAAGAAGTTTGAAGTTACCATGATAATTTACTTTGTGTTATAATTGTACTAAGATACATAATAACTTATTATAAAACAAAAACTGGCAAAAAAAGGAATAATATCATGCTAATATTTAAATTTTCGGTTTTCCTTTTTCTCAGAGATTTTCTTTTTGTTATCCAGCCTTTTTTCTTTTTGCCCTCTGGAGGGCTTTGTTGCTATTCTTTTTTTAGGAATAATTAATGCTGTATGAACGATTTCTGTTATCTTCTCAATAGCAGAATTTTTATTCATCAGCTGGGTTCTGCTTTCAGATACAGTTAGATATAAAAATCCTTCTGCGTTGATTCTGTTTTTAAGCTTCTCCTGAATTAAAAGCTTTTGTCTTTCATCAAAAAATTCAGAATCTTCCACTTTCCAAAGCACAGTGACCGATGTTTCCACCTTATTGACATTCTGCCCTCCCGCCCCACTGCTGCGGGAAGTTTTAAAAATCAGTTCTTTTGAAAAGTCTTTCACTGTAAATGTTATTTTTATCTGTTTGTATTGATAATCCGTTCGAGCAATTCTCTCCTGCTTATTTTTCCATTAGGCGTTCTCGGAATCCGGTCAATAAAAATAATCTCTTTGGGTTTATGGAAATTCTTTTTAAAATCCAGTTTCATAATCATATTTTCAATTTCTTTCGCAGATTCTCCCTCTATTACGGCTATCAATTTCTGTCCCAAACTTTCATCCTGTATCCCTAAAAAAACAATTTCATTCGGAATTTCTTTTTTTACCACTGCTTCCAACTCTTCCGGAAATATTTTGGCGCCACCTGAATTAATCACATTATCTACTCTTCCTAAAAACCTAAACTGCTTTTCATTTTTAATTTCAACCAGATCATTTGTCTGTAATTTTTCAGTGTTCACATTTGGCGCTACGATAGTCAGACAGCCTCTTTCATCTGTATCAATAGATACATTTTCAAAAATCGTAAAATACTCCTGGGATTGAGGAGCAAGCTGTTTCAACGCAATATGGGAAAGCGTCTCCGACATTCCATACGTTTCATAGATTCTGGTCTGTAATCCTGAAATTCTTCTTTTCAGGCTTTCTGACACGGCAGCACCACCAATGATCAGGTTTTTAATTAATGAAAGCTTGTCCAACGAGTTTTCAACCTGCAACGGAGTCATTGCGCAAAAAACAATTTCTTCTTCCAGATTTTTTATGGGCTTCAGCGACAAATCAGCCACTTTAAGTTTCAATTTTCTTTCAATGGAACGTACGATCATCATCTTCCCTGAAATATATTCCACCGGCAGGCAAAGTAATGCTGTATCTCCATCCTTTAATCCAAGAAAATTACAGGTCATTACCGCTGAATTGATCATTTTATTTTTTTCAATTTCAAAAACTTTTGGCTGCCCTGTTGATCCTGAAGTCTGAACTTTTACCGTTAATGAATCTGAAAACCATTCTTCCAAAAATTTTTTTATTTTTTTTTCAAATTCCGTCTCAGGATTTAATTCATTAATATTGAGATTTTTAAAATCTATAACCATAATCTGCTCCATTAAAAAGTCTAGTAAATTTAAAAAAAAATTCAGAAAGCCCTTGTATGGGAAGAAAAAAATTGTAAATTTGCACCACTCAAACAAACAGACCCATGGTGTAGCGGTAACACTACTGATTTTGGTTCAGTCATCTGGGGTTCGAATCCCTGTGGGTCTACAAACCGTCCTTATTTAAGGACGGTTTTTTATTTCTATACACACTTTACCCAAATCGGCTTCAATTTTGCAATAGATGTTAAAACTAATTTCATGGAAATTTCAGGTAAGGTATTACAGATTGCAGCAACTTTCAAACTACAATTCCAAAAAATTAGGTTATTTATTTAACCTCAATTAAATGAGTCAACACTTAATATGTTTTGAAGTTATTTAATTGATTATAAC
>NZ_JALAHD010000034.1 GCF_022712095.1 Chryseobacterium sp.
CATTTAAGGAAACTTGACAGATTTAGATCTATTACATTTTGAACAGTTAAAAAAAGATGTTCAAGCTGAATATTTAAGAGACCACACCCCTTCTTTTCATGATATTTCGAAATGGAAGGGAATAGATATTATATACTTTCAGGAAGATCTTCGTAAAAAAGCTAAAGGAAATATCAGCGAAAAGTCCTTTTATACCTATTTTAAAAATTCTCCCGTAAATAAATTACCCCGAATAGATATGCTCAACTTATTGAGTAACTATGCTGGTTACGAATCATGGTATGAATTCAAAAAAGATCATCTTTTCTCAGGAGAATTGCTGCTGGAAAATCAGGAATTGGATGAAGAAGATGAAGAGGAACTGGAAAACTTATTGGAAAGTATTCCGGAAGAGGAAAAAAGCAAAGAAAAAGCTAAAAAAACGATTGAGATTATCTCAGAAAACAATGTTTTACAAAAAAACAACACTGACAATCAAACAAATACCCAAAACACACCACCACCCACTACTTCCAGCGAACAGTTCTTAAAACCACAAAAAAGCACCCTTCAAAAGTATGGCTGGATAGGAATTACATCTTTTTTGGTGATCATGTTGGGAGTCTTGGGATTTAAAGATGAGATTTTTCAGAAAACATACACCTATTGCTTTGCAGATGCAGACAGGAACCTGAAAGTACAAAGTACCATTGAGATTAAAGTATTTAAGCAAAATGAATCACCTCTGTTCTATCGTATAAAGCCGGGAGAATGTTTTTATTACCAAACTAAAGATAAAAACTTACGTATGCAGATTAGCTCTCCGTTCTACGAGAATCTGGAAGTCAATAGAAACCTCACAAATGCACCAGATCAGGAAACCATAGAATTAAAACCTGATGATTATAAAATGGCTGTTTATTATTTCTCTACAAAAGATGTAACGGGAAAACCCTCTGAACAGATCAGTACAAAAAGACGGCAACTGGAAAACCTTATCAGCAACGAGGCTGTAATTTATCAGGTGTATGACAATGCTATTTACGGAGTAGAGACCCTTAATAAACAAAAATATATTACCTTAGTAACTACGCCTACAACTTCTTTGAAAAACCTTTCTGTAATAGAAATGAAGAAAGATAAAAAAGGAAAGATTGTATTAATTAAATTTAAAATTTCTGCAAATGAAAACAATAAGTAAATTTTTACTTTTAACAATACTAGTAATGGGTGTTTATTCTTGTACTAAGAAAGAAAGCCCAACCATAAGTGATCTGGACAAATTAAGAAACAGTAACAATAAAATCACATATCCGGCAGTGCAAATGGACAGTGCACAAGCCATTAATGCTATCACTAAGCAAAAAATTCAGGAGCTACTGGATCTTTCGACACTGTATTTATCTGGAAACAGAAATACGGAAATTGACACAGTTATCTATTCTCAGATGCAGAGCTATTTCCATCAACCCGACAGTATTACCTTCAAAAAATTATTTAAAGAACTTGAAAGTTTGAAGGTTAAAACTGCTAAAGTTAATAACCTGCTTGTTTACAAGGAATATCACAATCGGGATACATTAGATTATGCAAAATTTAATGTGGAATATTTTGACAATAAAAACAAGTCACTAGGAACCTTTGAAAAAAATGCTCAATATACATTATTATCCAAACCTATTAAATTTAAAAAAGAGTTTAAATTTTATTTTGTTGATTTTTATTCTTTGCCTCCTAAAAAAGACAGCACATCTGTAGAAGTTGCTAAATAATCCAGGGAAATATCATTTTCCCATACATTATCAATTGTTTCACGCGGATTGAAATAATTTACTCCTACTTTTACAGAATCCGAGGAAATGCATTGAAAGAAATTATCATAGAATCCCTTTCCGTATCCTATTCTATTTCCTTTGTTATCACAGTAGAGTAAAGGAGTAATAATATAGTCAAAATAAATTTCGCCGGAATCTTCATTGGAAACTGGCTCGGATATTCCCCAGGAATGGGTTTCAAATTCTGAGTCTTTAAATATTTCCACCGATATTAATCGTTCGTTTACTATTTTAGGAACGAAAACCCTAATTCCGTGTGTCCAGAAATAATTAATAAATAAATGGGTATCTACCTCTTTAAATTTCTTTATCGGAATAAAAACATGGACTTTTTGTCCTGTTAAAGGTTTAAAAAAGTGAATGAAGTTTTGGAATATTTTTTCCGATAAGAAAGAAGCCTCATCATGAGACAAGGCCTTTCTTTTTTCTAAATATATTTTTCTAAGCTCAGCTTTTTGCATTGTATTATTACGTCATTTTAACTGAAATAATCTTAACAGGACAAGCTTTTGCAGCTTTATCACAAGGTTCGAAAGCTTCAGGATTCGGAGTTTTCAAAGTAAAAAATCCTTTTTTATCTTCTGTTTTCAAAAGGACAGACTTTCCGTCTTTTTTAGACATTCTGAAATATTCCGGAGCAAATTCCGCACAATAATTACAGCCGATGCATTTATCTCTCTGAAGCGTAACAATTACCATTAAGCTTTTACTATTTTGTATAATTTATCACTTGGTCTTACCCTGAATTTGGTTTGGAAAGTGATCACATCGGATTTAGTTGCTTTTTCAGAAGCCCCTTTTTCATCCACCATCATACTTTCAATAACCATTTCCTGAGAACCGGTAGTAGGCCCCTGAATCAATACACTATCTCCAACATTCAGGTCATAGGCTTCAATCAGGAATTCAGCAATATTGGATTTCGGATAGAAATGCCTTCCCTTCCCGATATATACTTTCTTCTGAGTAGCATTAGATCCCGGATTTGGAGACCATTCTCCTAATTCCTGTCCAAGATAATATCCACTCCAGAAACCTCTGTTATAGACAGTCTCCAATTGTTTCATCCATTCATCTACTTTTTCTTTTGAGAAAGTTCCGTCAGCAATTGCATCGATAGCTTCTCTGTAACATTTTGTAACAGTCGCCACATATTCCGGAGCTCTTCCTCTTCCTTCTACTTTTAATACTTTTACGCCTGCATCAACGATCTCATCCAGAAATCCGATCGTACAAAGATCTTTTGGAGACATCATATATTCGTTATCCAGTTCTATTTCAAAACCGGATTCCTGATCAATAACCGTATATTTCTTACGGCAGTTTTGCTTACAAGCACCTCTGTTGGCTGAAGAATTATGTGAATGAAGACTTAAGTAACATTTTCCTGAAACAGCCATGCAAAGCGCTCCATGTCCAAAAATTTCAACTTCCACTAAATTTCCTGAGGGTCCTTTTACCTGATCTTTTTCAATCTGGGTACATATTTTTTTAATCTGGCTGATACTTAATTCTCTACTCATTACCATTGTATCAGCAAATAATGCATAAAATTTAACCGTTTCAATATTGGTAATATTAATCTGGGTAGAAATATGCACCTCTAAACCTATCTGTCTTGCATAAGCAATAACCGCCTGATCCATGGCAATTACAGCCGTTAAGCCCGCCTCTTTTGCTTTATCCAAAAGAGTTTTAATGATTGATAAATCATGATCATAAATAATGGTATTAAGAGTAAGATAGGTTCTCACTCCTTTTTCAGTACATCTTCTGGATATTTCCGGAAGATCCTCTATAGTAAAATTCATAGTAGCTCTGGCTCTCATATTAAGCTGCTCTACCCCGAAATATACAGAGTCTGCTCCATTATCTATAGCCGCCTGCAATGCTGTAAAATCCCCAGCAGGAGACATTAATTCTATTTTTCCGCTTTTAGTCATTGATCTTTGAGAAAATTTCTGCAAAGATAATCAATTTTCAATTGAGTATCTTCATAAACAAAAATCACCAGCTCTATATTAAGTCTTCATAAGGGTTTTAATTAAGATATTTTTAAGTTTTGTTAATACTGTCACATTCAAATTATGACATAATGTATAAAATGACATAATCCTCGTTAAATTTTAGTTAAAGTTGAAACATAGCATACTAATTGATTACTTATTTAACAGTAAATTTGTTTACAATAAAACAAAAAATAATAAAAAGATATACAATGAAGAATACTTTTAAAAAACTATTACCATTTGCGGTAGTAGGGGTGCTTTCAGGAGCTACTACTGTTGGCGCATTTCAATATTTTGATCATAACACTAATAACGAAGACCGTTCTTATTTCACTTCAGCCAGCAATGCTTCATTTGTTGGAATGAATACCGGAGTGGTGGGTGATGACTTTGTAAAAGCAGCCAAAACAACAGTTCCCGCTGTAGTAACTATTAAAAACTACCAAAGCAGAACAACGAGCAGAGCTTCAGAACAGGACCTGTTTGATTTTTTCTTTGGTGATCCGTTCGGAGGAAGAGGGCAACAAAGGCAGAGACAGCAGCAACAAACTCCAGACAATATGCCATCAGGAATGGGGTCTGGTGTAATCATTTCTCCTGATGGTTATATTATTTCTAATAATCACGTAGTAGCCGGAGCCAATAAACTGGAGGTAGTATTAAGTAATAAAAAATCTTATATCGCTACATTAGTAGGAACCGATCCTAATACAGATATTTCATTATTGAAAATCGAAGAAAAAGGATTGCCTTATTTAAATTTTGCGAATTCAGATAATATAGAAGTAGGACAATGGGTGCTGGCTGTAGGAAATCCACTTGGATTGAATTCTACGGTAACAGCGGGTATCGTTTCTGCTAAAGGAAGAGGAATCGGAATTTTAGGTTCTCAGGGAAAAGCTACCAATCCTATTGAAAGCTTTATCCAAACAGATGCTGCCATTAACCCTGGAAACTCTGGCGGGGCACTGGTAAATGCCAATGGAGATTTGATCGGTATTAACTCAGCTATCCAGTCTACTACGGGGTATTATCAAGGATATGGATTTGCTATCCCATCCAACCTGGCAAGAAAGATTGTTGAAGATATTAAGAAGTTTGGTATGGTACAGAGAGGATTCTTAGGTGTAAATTCTCTAGACCTTTCTGATGATCAGGGGGTAGCAGCTTATAATAAACAATTTAAAACTAATATCAAAGTTGGTTCCGGAGTATATGTTACCAGTGTTGCAGACAGGAGTGGAGCTGAAGATTCAGGGATTAAAACAGGAGATATCATAACTAAGATAGATAATGTCCCTGTTACCGATTTTGCGGATCTTTCTATCGCTATCGGAAGCAAACGCCCTGGTGACAAAGTACAGGTAAGCTATTTAAGAAATGGAAAAGAAAGTAACGTAACGGTTACATTGAAAGATCAAAAAGGGGGAACTTCAACCCGTACAAAAGCTGACCTGACTGTTACAGAAAAAATAGGATCTGAATTCGAGCCCCTAAATGACAGATTTAAAACAGAATATGGACTTAATAGCGGTGTTGTAGCCAAAGGTGTTGCCGAGGGTGGAGAAATGGCTAAAATCGGTATTGTTGACAACTATATCATTATAGAAATTAATGGAAAACCGGTGAACTCTCAAAAAGATGTGGAAAAGATATTAGATAAATATCAGGGAAATGTACAGGTGAAGTTTGTAGATGACTACGGCAGAATTTATACTAAAGGATTTAAAATGCCTTAAGCAAGGCAATTCATATATCAATAAAAAAGCGCTACAAAATAATATAGCGCTTTTTTTATGTCTCAAGATTTACTGTTCACTTTCTCAGCAATCTTTTTCTTTTTATTTCTTTCATAGATTACTTCTACAATTTTCCCACCTATCCAGGAGAATGGAAAAAAAGTAAGGAAAATGGATATTTTATAAAATGTAGGATGATAAGGATAAATAATAATATCCAACATTGCGATAAATAACATAATGAATCCTATAAGGATCGCATATGCTACTTTTGCATATTTAACAATGATAGCTGTGGCTACTCCCCCGATTGTAGTTCCCAATCCTGAAATGAATAACAAGAAGCCAAAAAAGGCCTCATCATCTTTCATACTGTAAAGAAATCTATGCCAATGCTCAAACGGTGCAAAGGCTTCAAAAGTTCTCCACTGTGGAAAAGCTCTTATACCAAGAGTAATAATAAGTCCGGCAATACCGAGCCCTATAAGAACAGCTAATGTATTTCTAAGAATATTCATTAATCCTGATGTGCAATCATCGAAATTTCAATATCTACATTTTTAGGAAGACAAGAAACCTGAACTGTTTCACGGGCCGGATAGCTACCTTCCTCAAGGTATGAAGCATAAATATCATTCATTACTGCAAAATCATCCATATTCTTAAGGAAAATGGTAGACTTCACTACATTTTTAAAAGACATTCCAGCTTCTGTAAGGATCGCATTAAGATTTTTCATAACCTGATGGGTTTCTTTTTCAATTCCCTCTACAAGCTTTCCTGTTGCAGGATCCACCGGAATCTGTCCTGAAATATATAAAACTCCGTTTACAAAATTGGCTTGCGAATAAGGTCCGATTGCTGCCGGAGCATTAGTTGTAGATATTATCTTTTTCATTAGAATTAATTTTTGGTTGCAAATATAAAATTTATATTCTCAACTGTCAATGTGATATTAGAAAGGTGAATTCGGCTGAGTGAAACTTCTGTCTTTATACTTCAGTGCATCGCTTAGTATATTGGCTTTTATCCCAATAAAGAAATCATATACTTTATATTGACCGAAAGGTACCCAGTTAAAATTAATCGTAAAACTTCGCTGATCTCTGGAAAAACCAATTCGGGTATAGGCCAGCTCTTTGGTAACCATATCATAGTGGGTACTTCCCGTAATATTCCAATAAGGAGTAAGTTTGACACTCCCGTCCAGACCTATGGAGGCAATCTTTGTTCCAAGTCGGGTAAGGTTTCTGGAATAAGCATAATTGGCATTCACGTTCAATGTCCAGGCCTGATCAAAACGGGCATAATTATCATCATCAAAATAATAATTTTCATTCCGGACGTCTCCTTTCGAAGAATACTTTTTGGCATAGTCCGTCTTCTCACCGAACAATTCACTGCTTAAAGGATAAGATAACTGTACGTTAAATCCTTGTACACTGAAATTCCCGAACTGTTCCGTTCTTATCCCCGTATCCGATCCGGGAGCAAATAAAATTTTATAAGGATCAAGGGTTAAGCTTGTATTGACACTCAGCTTATTATTAAACAAAGACGATTGACCATTAATTGAAAATACCGACCATGGGTGATCTTTTGCTGCAAAATTATAACTTCCCGAGAAAGTCAGAGATTCAAATATTTTTATTTTTTTTACTCCGGTAGAATCTTTTTTGGATTTAATCTTCATCTCAACATTGTTTCCGATATTAAATCCTAAGGATCCTGTCATCCCTGAAGTAGGTGTTCCTACAATTCCTCCGTCAAAGATGGAATAAGGCGTTAAAGCTCCGTTTGCATCATAATAGTTTTTATAGTATCCGAATTTGGAATCTCCGAAATCCGGAGAATAAGTAAATCCGATGCTCGGTGTCATCATATGCCTTATTGCTTCAACAGCAGCACCTTTTTTAAAGTTCAGCATTCCATAAAGGGTAGTCTGTAAACTTGCTGTGGTAGAAAAAGTTGAATATCCCGCTACATTTTTATTGGTCTGATCCACTACTGTATTATTTACCGGATCATAATAACGTGTCAGAGTTTTTGTAGTCAGAGCATTATCAATAGTAGCCCCTAAACTGAATGTAAAATATTTTGCAATCGTTGTATTCGTTCCTAAGGAAATATTATTCTTCAAACCTGTCTGCATTTTATCCCACATTTCCTGCTTGAAAAGTTCTCCTTCACTTGTATTAACGTAATTAGTCAGGTTTAAGCTTGTATTAACCGTAATATTTTCCAATAAGCCCTGTCTAACCCCTGTTTTAGATTTAAATAAATAAAACTGATTAATTGCAACATTCATTTGTGGGAGACGTAAATCGGATAAGCCTGTTGCAAAATTCTGAGAATACGAAGCTGTCCCCGTAATGGTTACCGGCAGTTTTAAAAACCTTTTGGTTAGAGTAACGGTAGAGTTCTGCTGGGTATTTAATACATTCTGATTGAATATATAATTGTTATTAATCGTATTATTATAGAACTTTGTACTTACGATATCCACCGAAGCAGAGAAAGTAAGGAATGGGTTAGCTTTGGTATCCTGGGTATGTCTCCAGGCAATTCGGTATGTATTACTTTTGGTATAATCATCAAGCCCCTTTATTCCACGAACCGTTGTTCCAATATCGGCTGAAAAGTTTCCTGAATACCGGTATTTTTTAATATAATTCATTTCAGGTCTCAGGTTCCAACTTCCTTTGGTGTAGAGATCTGCAAGGACTTTCATATCAAAATGTTCTCCGATAGGCTGATAATATCCGATACCATTCAGGAAGAAACCGACATCTTCTCTTTCTCCAAAACTCGGTATCAATATCCCCGCCGAACGTTTATCTGAAAAAGGTAAAATCGCAAAAGGCATTACTAAAGGCGTTGGAACTTCTTCAATATACATCTGTATAGGTCCGGTAATGATCTGTGATTTTTCTTTACTCTTGACCATTTTAATATGTGGTGCCAATAAATAGTAATCTGCTGCTGTATCTTTCTTTTTAATGAAATATTCATCCGTCGTGTATTTTCCACGTCTCATGAAAAATACGGAATCATTATACTTTTTGGTCTTATCTGCAATGATTACCCCCTGACTTTCCTCCGTTCTCGCATTATAGGCAATTGCCTGTCTTGTTTTATAATTATAGCTGAACTGGTCTGTCTCATACTTTTTCCCGGCCTGAGTGGTTACCACAGGCTCAATAATTTTCCCTAAAGAGTCTTGTTTACCTCGGGCATACATAAGATGTTTCTGATCATCAATGGAGATATAATCAGCATCAATCTGCATATCCTGATACTTTACCTGAGCATTTTTGAGTAGATAAGTCATCTTTTTAGGAACATCTCTTCTCTGATCATCAGCCTTTGTCTGAAGAACATCATCCAAAGATTCTTTTTTTACAACCACTGTATCTTTCTTAGATATAGTATCATTAACCGCATTTTCAGGCAATTTTCCAGACGTTTTCTGTGCTAAAAAATTGTTAAAAATTAGGATAATTAAAATTTGTAATATATTTTTGAGGACGGTTTTGACCAATTTTATGTTATATAATTAAGGCTCAAAATTAATATAATTTTTA
>NZ_JALAHD010000035.1 GCF_022712095.1 Chryseobacterium sp.
ATCTTATAACAAAAAATGAAGAAAGAACTTATAGTTTCGCATGAGGATGAACTTACCAAAATAGCATTACTCGAGGACGGAAGACTATGTGAACTTCATGAACAGGAGGACAAGAATGATTTTGTAGTTGGTGATTTGTTTATCGGCAGAGTAAAAAAGCTGGCTCCCA
The DNA here is from genome assembly GCF_022712095.1 of Chryseobacterium sp. Classification (GTDB taxonomy): domain Bacteria; phylum Bacteroidota; class Bacteroidia; order Flavobacteriales; family Weeksellaceae; genus Chryseobacterium. The sequence continues at coordinate 170 of NZ_JALAHD010000035.1, forward strand.
ATCTTAATGCAGCATTTGTAAATATTGGTTACGAAAAAGATGCTTTTTTACATTACCAGGATCTGGGGCCACAATATCTTACCTACAGGAAATTTTTAAAAGATACCCATACTAAAAAACAGACAAGCTCAAGTCTAAAAAATTTTCAGATTCAACCTGAAATTGACAAAAACGGAACCGTTGACAAAGTAATCGCGAAAGATGATGTTGTTCTTTTACAAATCACTAAAGAGCCCATCTCAACAAAAGGTCCCAGAATTTCCACTCAGATATCCTTAACCGGTCGTTTTTTAATTCTAATTCCTTTTGACCATAAAGTTTCTATTTCCAAGAAAATTAAAACTTCCGAAGAAAAAGAAAGACTGAGAACACTTATTGAAAGTATAAAACCGGAAGGATTTGGTGTTATTATAAGAACAGTTGCTGAAGGTAAAAAAGTAGCTGATCTCCATAATGATATGAATCAGCTGATCCAAAAATGGGAAAGTACCTTTAAAAATATTCAAAAAAACAAGGTACCCTCCAAAGTTCTGAGTGAAGAAGATAAAGCATCAGCTATCTTAAGGGATAATTTCAATCAGGATTTCGTAAATATTATCTGTGATGACGAACAGATGGTTAACGAAATGAAAAACTATATTGAAATAATTGCTCCTGAAAGGAAAAATATCATTCAGTTTTACGATTCTCATATTCCTCTTTTAGAATATTATAATGTAGAAAAACAAATGAAGCAAAGCTTCGGAAAACATGTTAATATTCCTAGTTCAAAAGGAGCCTACCTGGTGATAGAACATACCGAAGCATTGCATGTGGTAGATGTAAATTCCGGAAATAATATCACTACCGGAAATACAGCTAATAAAGAACATGCATTGAATGTCAATAAAATGGCAGCTACAGAAATAGCAAGACAGCTTCGTCTCCGTGATATGGGTGGAATTATTGTTGTGGATTTTATCGATATGCCAAATCCCGACCACAGAAGGGATCTGTATGAGCACCTGAAAGAAGAAATGAAGCGTGACAAAGCACGTCATAAGATTTTGCCACCAAGTAAATTCGGACTTATCCAGATCACACGCCAAAGAAACCGTCCGGAAAAACAAATTGAAACCAAAGAAGAAAACCCAAATAAAGATGGAGAAATTGTAGCTCCTATTGTAATTGTGGAAAGAATGGGAGAAACCATCAGAACCATTATGCAAAAGGAAAAAGGAAAACTGTTTCTTCACGTACACCCTTTCGTAGAAGCTTATCTTACAAAAGGAATCAAAAGTATTCAAATGAAATGGTTCATTAAATACAAAAAATGGGTTACCATTATTCCCAGAGATTCATTCAAATATTTAGAATACAAAATATACAATTCCAAAAAAGAAGAATTGGTAGGATATTCTAATTAGAAAAAATATAAAAAGTCTTTAGTTATTAACTAGAGACTTTTTAATTGACTGTTTTCATTAGCAACTAAATCCCCTGTATTATTCGTATATTGAGCCGGAAATATCGTAAAAAAAATGAAAAACTGGAATGAATTTTTAGAAGAAGAAAAGAAAGAGGAATATTTTATAAAACTCATGGAAAAAGTAGATGAGGCTTATAAGAACGGAAATGTATTCCCTCCTAAAGAAGAAATGTTTTCCTGCTTTGATCTATGCTCCTACGACAATGTAAAAGTTGTAATTATCGGACAGGACCCTTATCACAGAGCCGGCCAGGCACATGGATTAAGTTTTTCAGTAAAACCTGCTATTAAAATTCCACCCAGCCTCAAAAACATTTATAAAGAACTTAAAACAGACCTCAATATTGACTCTCCCAATCATGGTTACTTAGCTTCATGGGCAAAACAGGGAGTTCTTATGATGAACACGAGCTGGACCGTTAATGAAGGAAAAGCGGGGAGTCATAAAAAATTCGGATGGACAAAATTTACACAAAGAGTACTTAATGTCCTTAACGAGTATGATCAGCCGCTTGTATTTTTGCTATGGGGAAATCACGCCATTGAAGCTGCCAACGGAATTAATAATCCCAAACATTTACTTTTAAAAAGCCCCCATCCATCTCCTTTAGCCGGAGGCGGTTTTTTCGGAACCAAACCATTTTCAAAAGCTAATGAATTTCTAGAAAAAGAGTCCCGTGGTTCCATCGATTGGAAAATTACAGAATAAAAAAGCACCCAAAAATCACATTATATGAACAAAGAACATCACTATCAGGCAACAGTCGAATGGACAGGAAATAAGGGTACCGGAACCAGCAGTTATCGCAATTATGAGAGAAGCCATACTATTACTGTTACTGATAAAGCTATAATTGAAGGTTCTTCAGACCCTGCTTTTCGCGGTGATAAAACCAAACATAATCCGGAAGACCTTTTCCTGTCTTCTCTATCTTCCTGCCATATGCTTTGGTATTTGCATTTCTGCTCAGTGGAAGGGATTATTGTCACCGAATATACGGATCATGCCACCGGAATAATGACTGAAACACCTACAGGAAGTGGAAGCTTCAAAGAAGTGACTCTAAATCCAAAGGTCAGAGTATCAGAAGAATCTATGGTTCAAAAAGCGAAAGAACTTCATAAAAAAGCTAATGAATACTGCTTCATAGCCAATTCTGTGAATTTTAAGGTAAAACACAATCCAATTGTGACCGTTCAGTAGGTCATCTTTTTTACATAAAATAACGGGTGAAAAATAATTAATTTTTTAAGAAAAAACATGGTTAATTAATGTTAAAGAGTATCCTTTCCTTGAATATATATTCATAAATTTGATCTATGGAAAGTTTCGGTAAAGATTTTTTAAAGAAGGTTAAAAGTGTTGATCTCCCCGGAGAAAATGCACATGGAGTATTTTCGCCTCCTTCCCGTCCGGTTTTTAGTTATGATCAGATTTTAGAAAAGAATCCAAAATTTGCCTCGGTTAATATTTTACTCTATTTAAAAAACAATGAGTGGTATTTTCCGCTAATTCAAAGAAGTGAAAATAAACACGACAGACATAGCGGGCAGATTTCACTGCCTGGTGGAAAACGTGAAGAGATGGATCAGAATTTTGCACAAACTGCAATTCGTGAAACCTCAGAAGAAATCGGTATCGAAAAATACTATGTAAGAATAATAAGGGAGATGTCTCCTATTTATATTCCGGCAAGTAATTTTTACGTTTATCCTTTCATATCTTATACTAAAAAAAATCCTGTTTTCGTTCCACAGGAAAGCGAGGTTGTTGAGATCATAGAATTTCCCGTCACCTCCTTTCTTAATCTTCCTGATCAACCGGAAATCATGGCTTTACCAGGAGCCGGAGGCAAGGAAGTTCCCGTAATCAATTTTAACGGATATATCATATGGGGTGCTACATCCATGATCCTGAGTGAATTCAGCCAGTTGCTGAAAAATATGTAAATTTGTACCACCGTGTTTAATTAAAAGATGGCGAAGAAGAATATTTTCACCGATGCATTCGGGACTCCTTATTTTTTAAAAAGGCTAATTATTTTTATTTTAGGAATTGTTTCTTACAGAAGATTCAATGGTTTTAATAAATTAAAAATAACAGGAACCGAAAATCTTGTGGATCTGCCAGATTCCAATGTATTGTTTGTTTCCAACCATCAAACCTATTTTGCAGATGTTGCTGCTATGTATCACGCCTTCTGTGCAGTTAATAACGGCTATTTAAATACTATTAAAAATCCGATCTATTTACTTAATCCAAAGATCGACTTTTATTATGTAGCTGCTGAAGAAACTATGAATAAAGGGATTCTTCCCAAAATATTTAAAATTGCAGGAGCTGTAACAGTAAAAAGAACATGGAGAGCTGAAGGAAAATCAGTGAACAGGATGGTGGACATGAGTGAAGTTGATAACATTATGAAAGCTTTAGATAATGGCTGGGTAGCGACCTTCCCTCAGGGAACTACTTCAGCATTCGCACAAGGAAGACGTGGTACTGCCAAACTGGTAAAGAACCAGCGTCCCATTGTGATTCCTATCAAGATCAATGGATTCAGAAGAGCATTTGATAAAAAAGGACTTAGGATAAAAGTAACAGGTGTAAAGCCTACCATGGAGTTTAAAGAACCCCTTGATATTGATTACGATAATGAAAACGCACATGAAATTTTATTAAAAATAATGACTGCTATTGAGCAGACAGAAGATTTCAATCTATTACACAATTATGATGAAGAATTAAAAGCAAAAAAAACAGAACAATCGGATTCAAATAATTAAAATAGGAAATATGAAAAGAATAATAGGGATCTTATTCACTGCCATAGTATTGATTTCGTGTAATAGCCAAAAAGTATATTCAGATTTTGATATCAGCTATTCCAAAAGTGGAGGCTATGCTCCCATCTATGAAAATCTACTGATTAAAGGTAATAATGCACACTATTCTTATGAAGGACAGGAAAAAAAGATCAAGCAGGATTTTAAAATATCCAATGAAGACTTAAAAAATCTGGAAAATGTTCTTTCTCAAAATAACTTCAGAAAGATTCAGGAAGACCATAAGAAACTATACGATAATGTAGCCATTTCAATCAATGTAAAAAAAGGTGCGAATGAAGGTAGTAAAAGTGATGCCAGCTTAATTATGCCTAATTATAAAACAAATTGGGAAAATATCACGAGTGCCTTTCAGCAGATCATTAGTAACAATGTTAAAAATAAAAAATAAAGTTGAAAACCCATTTCATTGCTATTGGCGGAAGTGCCATGCATAATCTTGCGATTGCGTTAAAAGATAAAGGATATCAGGTAACAGGCTCGGATGATGCTATTTTTGAACCTTCCCGGTCAAGGCTTGAGAAAAAAGGAATTTTACCTCAGGAAATGGGATGGTTTCCCGAAAAAATAACTCAGGATATTGATGCGGTCATCCTTGGAATGCATGCCCATCAGGATAATCCTGAGCTGGCAAAAGCTAAAGAACTTGGGTTAAAAATTTATTCATATCCTGAATTCCTGTACGAACAGTCTAAAGATAAAACCCGTGTAGTAATTGCAGGCTCTCATGGTAAAACCACCATTACCTCCATGATTTTACATGTGCTGAACTTTCACCACAAAGACATTGACTTTATGGTAGGAGCTCAGTTGGAAGGATTTGACTGTATGGTAAAGCTGACGCCTGATAATGATTTTATGGTCCTGGAAGGTGATGAATATCTCTCCTCTCCTATTGATCTGCGTTCTAAATTTTTATTATACCAGCCCAATATTGCTTTAATCAGCGGCATTGCCTGGGATCATATCAATGTATTTAAAACATTCGATGATTATGTAGAGCAATTCAGAAAATTTGTTGCAAGTATTACCCCTGGCGGTGTTGTAGTATATAATGAAGAAGATTCCGAGGTAGTAAAGGTAGTAGAAGAAGCCGAAAATTATTTCAGAAAAATTCCTTACAAAACTCCCCAATATGAGATTACCAAAGGAAATGTTTTCTTAAAAACAGAAATGGGTGATATTCCGCTTTCTATTTTTGGAGCTCATAATCTGCTTAATCTTGAAGGAGCAAGACATATCTGTCTTCAATTAGGTATTATGGATGAAGATTTCTATGAAGCCATTATGAGCTTTAAAGGAGCTTCAAAACGTCTTGAAAAAGTAGAAAGAGAAGACAAAGGAACTCTTTATAAGGATTTTGCCCATGCTCCAAGTAAAGTAAAAGCCACAGTGAAAGCTTTTCAGGAACAATTCCCAAATGACAAAAAGTACGGATTCCTTGAGCTTCATACCTATTCAAGCTTAAATCCTGTATTCTTAGAACAATATGATCATGCTATGGACGGCTTGGACGAAGCTATTGTATTCTATTCGGAAGAGGCTTTAAAAATCAAAAGAATGGATCCTATCTCTCCGGAACTGATTAAAGAAAAATTTAAAAATAATAATATGAAGGTATTTACCAATGCAGAAGACCTTCATGCCTACTGGAATAATTTAGATAAAACTAAAGGGATTTATCTGATGATGAGTTCAGGGA